>NZ_RJOG01000004.1:0-87948 GCF_003942965.1 Streptococcus mitis
CACTTGAACACCTTGGAGTCTTGAGTGGATTCGGATTGCTTACTTAAAAAAAGTAAGAAGACTAATCTTTATCAATGATGTTCATGGTTTTAAATTTTTTATGGAATTATAATCATTTTTTTGTTGGAATAGTTTTGAAAAAACTTTGAAAGAATTTTCGAAAAATTTTAAAAAATTCTGAAATATTCTTGACAGCTGATGAAAAAGGTGGTAAGATAGGAAACATCAAAAAAGAAAGCAGAAAAAGAAATGAATAAAAGACAAGCTGTAACAATGAATCAAAACTTTTACTTTAGCTACTTTAGATAGTGTTTGTAGACATGTCACCATGGATGCAAACAGTTCAAGCAATTTGTTTGTATCTATGTGGCTAAGATTTTTGATTGTGGTCCATATAGATGAATATCTAAATGGACTAGCAAAGTTATAACTTGTTAGATTATTTCAAGCATCCGTTTAGATAGTATCTAGGCGGTTTTTTGTTTTATCTTTTCTGAGAAGGAGTTTCATTATGAAAGTTGTTCGAAAATTACTAGCACCCCTCTTGGTAGTGGGGATCCTCTTGACCTCTCTGATCAGTTTGCATCAGTTGAAGGCAGATAAGAAAAAAGATGTTTTTCGTATCGGTATTTCGCAGTTTATTACCCACCAGTCCTTAGACGCTACTAGAGAAGGTTTTGTGGATGAGCTGGCTAAACAAGGCTATGTGGAAGGGAAAAATATTGAGATTGATTTGCAAAATGCACAGGGAGAACAAAGAAATCTAAAAACGATTTCCCAGCAACTAGCAGAATCTAGTGATGTCGTTCTAGCCATCGCAACGCCTTCTGCTCAGAGCTTAGCTAATACAACACAAACGACACCGGTTATCTTTTCAGCTGTAACAGACCCTGTCAGTGCCAAGTTGGTTGAGTCAAGAGAACACCCTGGGGGAAATGTGACGGGGACAAGCGACCAGTCATCAGACGCCATTTCGACCCAAATCAATTTGATAAAGAAAGTGTTACCAAAGGCTAAAACAATTGGAATTCTCTATACTCAGAGCGAGCCAAATTCAGTTGTCCAAAAGGATGAAGCTAAGCGACTTCTGGAAGAAAAAGGCTTTACCGTTGTTGAAAAAACAATCTTGGACAGTAATAACGTCAAGGCGGCAGCAGAGAGCTTGATGGCAGAGGTGGATATGGTTTTTGTACCAACGGATAATATCATTTCGTCAACCATGGAAACAGTCAAGCAGGTTTCTATTAAACACAAGGTACCAGTATTTGGTGGCTCAACAGAAATGATTGCTGTTGGTGGCTTGTATAACTACGGTACCAATTATGAAGAATTGGGAAGACAGACAGCTCGCATGCTGATTCGTATTTTAAAAGGTGAGAAGCCAGAAAATATAGTAGTTGAGTTGCCTGAAAAACTGGAATTGCATACCAATCAAGAAATGGCAGATGCATTGGGAATTGATATTAGTAAGTTAGAAGGCAAGGAATAAGGAGGTTTGAGATGAATTTTGTATTATCTAGTTTATCAGAAGGTTTGTTGTGGTCGATTATGGCGATTGGGGTCTACTTGACTTTCCGTATTTTGGATATTGCGGATATGACTGCTGAGGGGGCCTTTCCACTGGGGGCGGCTGTCGTCGTATCTCAGATACAGGCAGGGACAAATCCTTGGATTGCGACCTTACTTGCTTTGTTGGCAGGTATGGTAGCAGGTCTAGTATCAGGAATGCTCCACACCAAGATGAAAATCCCAGCTCTCTTGACAGGGATTGTGACCTTGACAGGGCTCTATTCCATCAATATTAAAATCATGGGAAGCGTTCCTAATCTTTCCTTGGGAGATTCTTCAACTGTCTTTAAACAGTTGGCTAGCTTGGGGCTGTCAAATGAAGAAGCTGTTTTCTCATTCAGTTTAGCCTGTCTCTTACTTGTTTGTTTGGTCTTGACTCTTTTGATGAAAACAGAGATTGGCTTGGTCTTGCGTTCGACTGGGGACAATATTCCTATGAGTGAGGCAAATGGGGTCAATGTAGACACCATGAAGATTGTTGGTTACATGATTTCAAACGGCTTGATTGCCCTATGTGGTTCCTTGTTTGCCCAAAATGATGGATTTTCAGATGTGACTTCTGGGACAGGAACCATTGTTGTTGGTTTGAGTGCAGTGATTATTGCGGAAGTCTTGATACACGACTTGACCATTGGAGGCCGCTTGTTATCCATCGGAATTGGTGCTATTGTATACCGTTTGATTATTTTAAATATCTATGAAATTCCAAATCTAGATCAAAATCTAGTTCGTCTCTTTAATGCAATTTTGCTCGCCTTAGTTTTATTTGCGCCAGAATTGCAAAAGAGATTAAAGATTCGTGGTCTGAAATTGAGAAATGAATAGGAGGAGAAAGTTATGGTAAGTTTGTTAACACTTGAAAATATTCACAAAACATTTGAAGCAGGGACGGTCAATGAGAACCATGTCCTCAAAGGATTAGATTTAGAGGTTGAAGAGGGAGATTTTATCTCTGTGATTGGTGGAAATGGAGCAGGCAAATCCACTTTGATGAATATCTTGGCTGGCAATCTATCGGTGGATGAAGGGGACCTTCTACTGGCAGGGAAATCCATTAAAAATCTGAGTGTAAGAAAGAGAGCCAAGGATATTGCCCGTGTTTTTCAAGATCCTAAGATGGGAACAGCTTCTCGTTTGACGATTGAGGAGAATATGGCTATTGCCTTGAGACGCGGGCAGAAGAGAGGGCTTGGTTGGGGCGTGAAGGAGAAGGATAGAATCCAGTTTCAAGAAGCCTTGAAAGAGTTGAATATTGGTCTTGAAAACCGCTTGAAAGTAGATACTCAATACCTTTCAGGAGGACAAAGACAGGCCTTGACCCTAGTCATGGCAGCCTTGGTGAGACCTAAACTTTTGCTTTTGGATGAACACACTGCGGCACTTGATCCAAAAACCAGTCAAATGGTAATGGACTTGACGCAAAAGATTGTGGAAGACCATCAGTTGACGACTTTGATGATTACCCATGATATGAACCATGCGATTGAGTATGGTAATCGTCTCATTATGCTCTATCAAGGCAAGATAGTGGTGGATGTTAAGGGAGAGGAGAAAAAGCATCTGACAGTTGAAGATCTTATGCGTCTCTTCCAGAAAAATAGTGGCCAAAGTCTAGTTAGTGATGAATTGGTTTTGGGATAAAGAAAAAGGCTGAGATCTGGTGTCTCAGTCTTTTATTTCTTACGCTTTGCAAAATCTACAAATCGAAATTCACGTGGGACACCTTATATCTATATTGGTGAGGAAATCGGGATGCTTGACCCAGACTATGATTCGATGGCTGATTATGTAGATGTCGAATCGCTCAATGCCTATCAGATGCTCTTAAAAGAAGGGAAAAGTCAGGAAGAAGCCTTTCAGACTATTCAGACTAAGTCGCGTGATAATTCACGAATCCCTATGCAGTGGGATGCTTCGGAAAATGCAGGCTTCACAGTAGGTACTCCTTGGCTTAAGGCAGGAAAATCCTACACTCACATCAATGTAGAAAATGAAATCCAAGGCCCAATTTTCACCTTCTACCAAGACTTGATTCGTCTTCGCAAAGAAATGCCTATCATCTCAGAAGGAAGTTACAAACCATCCTTTGAAGATAGCAAGGAAGTCTACGCTTTTGAGCGTCAGTATGAGGATGAAAAGTTACTAGTGCTCAATAATTTTTATGACACAGAAGTGGAAATTGACTTACCAGTAGCCTATCAAAATGGCCGGGTTTTGCTTTCAAACTATGAAGATGCAGAAGTGTCTGAAAAAATTCTACTCAAACCCTATCAAACAATGGCTATTTATGTAAATTAAACGCAACAAGGAGCCCTCTTTTTCAGAAAAGCAGGGTTCTTTTTGCTGTTTATTCCATCCCTGAAAGTGTAGAACAAACTAGTCAGGGTGGCTAGTTTGTGGTATAATGAAAGAGACTCAAAAAGAAATAGGAGAAAAATGATGGATTTACTTTTAGCAATTGTATTGATTGTGCTAGCTTTTCTAGGAGGAGCTCTTGGAGGAATGTACTTGGTTCGTAAGCAAATTGAAAAAGAATTTGCTGACAACCCACGTTTGAATGCTGAAGCAGTTCGTACTCTTTTGAGTGCAAATGGTCAAAAGCCAAGCGAAGCTAAGGTACAACAAGTTTACCACCAAATCATCCGCCAACAAAAAGCAGCCCTTGCCAACAATAAAAAGAAAAAATAAATAAGGAAAAGTCTGGGATGAAAGTTCCAGACTTCTCACTATGTTGGCTATGGTTTAGGGATGAGACTTTTTCCTTGCATTCTATTGATATTTGATTATGATTAAGAGAGATAGTTGTTGATGAGGTTGTTCTTCAGTTCTTAAAGACAAGTAATCATAATGAACTATCAATCAGAAAAAAGACTAGAAAGAAGACTGTATGGATAATCGACCAATTGGTTTTTTGGATTCGGGTGTCGGGGGCTTGACCGTTGTGCGGGAGCTCATGCGCCAGCTTCCCCATGAAGAAATCGTCTATATTGGAGATTCGGCGCGGGCGCCCTATGGTCCCCGTCCTGCTGAGCAAATTCGTGAATATACTTGGCAGCTGGTCAACTTTCTCTTGACCAAGGATGTTAAAATGATTGTCATTGCTTGTAATACTGCGACTGCGGTCGTTTGGGAAGAAATCAAGGCTCAACTAGATATTCCTGTTCTGGGCGTGATTTTGCCAGGAGCTTCGGCAGCCATCAAGTCCAGCCAAGGTGGGAAAATCGGGGTCATTGGAACGCCCATGACGGTACAATCAGATATCTATCGTCAGAAAATTCATGATTTGGATCCGGACTTACAGGTGGAGAGTTTGGCCTGTCCCAAGTTTGCCCCCTTGGTCGAATCGGGTGCCCTGTCAACCAGTGTCACCAAGAAAGTGGTTTATGAAACACTGCGTCCCTTGGTTGGAAAAGTGGATAGCCTGATTTTGGGCTGTACCCATTATCCACTCCTCAGACCCATTATTCAAAATGTCATGGGACCAAAGGTTCAGCTCATCGATAGTGGGGCAGAGTGCGTAAGGGACATTTCAGTCTTACTCAATTATTTTGAAATCAATCGTGGTCGCGATGCTGGACCACTTAATCACCGTTTTTATACAACAGCCAGTAGCCAAAGTTTTGCACAAATTGGTGAAGAATGGCTAGAAAAAGAGATTCATGTGGAGCATGTAGAATTATGACAAATAAAATTTATGAATACAAGGATGACCAGGACTGGTATGTCGGGTCCTATGCTATTTTTGGTGGCGTCCGGACGTTGACTGATGAAGACTTGGATTTCCCTCTGGTTGGATTGGCCAAAATCTTTCGAGACGAGGAACGAGGTTTCCCGATTTCAGTTACTGTTTTACGCTATGGTTCTCGCTACCGTTTATTGTCTTTTGTGGTAGATATACTAAACCAAGAAGCAGGTCGCAATCTAGAAGTCATCCAACGTCAGGGAGCTTTGCTTTTGGTTGAAAATGGCCAACTCTTGTATGTGGAATTGCCCAAAGAAGGGGTCAATGTTCATGATTTCTTTGAAACAAATAAGGTCAGAGAAACCTTATTGATTGCGACTCGTAACGAAGGCAAGACCAAGGAATTCCGAGCTATCTTTGACAAGCTAGGCTACGATGTGGAAAATCTCAATGACTATCCTGACCTACCTGAAGTAGCAGAAACAGGCATGACCTTCGAAGAAAATGCCCGTCTCAAGGCAGAAACCATTTCTCAATTAACGGGCAAGATGGTTTTGGCAGATGACTCTGGTCTCAAAGTCGATGTCCTTGGTGGCTTGCCAGGTGTCTGGTCAGCTCGTTTTGCAGGAGTGGGAGCTACTGACCGTGAAAACAATGCCAAACTCTTGCACGAATTGGCCATGGTCTTTGAACTCAAGGACCGCTCGGCTCAATTCCATACAACCCTAGTCGTAGCCAGCCCAAACAAGGAAAGTTTGGTTGTTGAAGCAGACTGGCCAGGCTACATTAACTTTGAACCTAAGGGTGAAAATGGCTTCGGCTATGACCCTCTCTTCCTTGTAGGAGAGACAGGCAAGTCCTCAGCTGAATTAACCCTTGAAGAAAAAAATAGTCAATCTCACCGTGCCTTAGCCGTTAAGAAACTTTTGGAGGTATTTCCATCATGGCAAAGCAAACCATCATTGTAATGAGCGATTCCCATGGCGATAGCTTGATTGTGGAAGAAATCCGTGATCGCTATGTAGGCAAAGTTGATGCCGTTTTTCATAACGGCGATTCTGAACTGCGTCCTGATTCTCCCCTTTGGGAAGGCATCCGTGTTGTTAAAGGAAATATGGACTTCTATGCAGGTTACCCAGAACGTTTGGTGACTGAGCTTGGTTCGACCAAGATTATCCAAACTCATGGTCACTTGTTTGACATCAATTTCAACTTTCAAAAGTTGGACTACTGGGCTCAGGAGGAAGAGGCCGATATCTGTCTCTATGGTCACTTGCATGTGCCAAATGCTTGGATGGAAGGAAAGACTCTTTTTCTAAATCCAGGTTCCATCAGTCAACCACGTGGGACCATCAGAGAATGTCTCTATGCTCGTGTGGAGATTGATGACAGTTATTTTAAAGTGGACTTTTTGACACGAGACCACGAGGTGTATCCAGGCTTGTCCAAGGAGTTTAGCCGATGATTGCCAAGGAGTTTGAGACTTTCTTGCTGGGTCAAGAGGAAACTTTTTTGACCCCTGCTGAAAATCTAGCTGTGTTGATTGATACTCATAATGCGGATCACGCGACCCTCTTGCTCAGTCAGATGACCTATACCCGTGTTCCTGTTGTGACAGATGAAAAACAGTTTGTTGGGACGATTGGGCTCAGAGATATTATGGCTTATCAGATGGAGCATGACTTGAGTCAAGAAATCATGGCAGATACGGATATCGTTCATATGACGAGAACGGACGTAGCGGTTGTCTCGCCTGATTTTACCATTACGGAGGTCTTGCACAAGTTGGTAGATGAGTCTTTCTTACCGGTTGTAGATGCGTCTGGTATTTTCCAAGGGATTATCACGCGCAAGTCTATCCTCAAGGCAGTCAATGCCCTCTTGCATGACTTTAGTAAGGAATATGAGATTCGATGCAAATGAGAGACAAGATTTCAGCCTTTTTAGAGGAAAAGCAGGGCTTATCTGCCAATTCTAAGCAGTCATATAAGTATGATTTAGAACAGTTTTTAGATTTGGTAGGTGAGCGGATTTCGGAGACCAGTCTCAAGATTTACCAAGCCCAGCTAGTCAATCTAAAAATCAGCGCCCAGAAGCGAAAGATTTCGGCCTGTAACCAATTTCTCTACTTTCTCTATCAAAAAGGAGAAGTGGATAGTTTTTACCGCTTGGAATTAGCTAAACAAGCTGAAAAGAAGACAGAAAAGCCAGAAATTTTAGATCTAGACTCTTTTTGGCAGGAAAGTGCCTATCCAGAGGGCCGTTTACTGGCTCTTCTTATCCTAGAAACGGGGCTCTTGCCGAGTGAGATTTTGGCTCTCAAGGTTGAGGATATCAATCTGGATTTTCAGGTGTTGCGAATTAAGAAGGCTTCCCAACAGAGGATTGTCACCATTCCCACGACCTTGCTTTCAGAGTTGGAACTCTTGATGGGCCAGACCTATCTCTTTGAAAGGGGAGGGAAAGCCTATTCTCGTCAGTGGGCCTTTCGTCAGCTAGAATCCTTTGTCGAGGAGAAAGGTTTTCCGGCCTTATCAGCCCAAGCCTTGCGGGAACAGTTCATTCTACGACAAATTGAAAACAAGGTCGATTTGTACGAAATTGCAAAAAAATTAGGATTAAAAACAGTCCTGACCATAGAAAAATATAGATAATGGATATTAAATTAAAAGATTTTGAAGGGCCCCTGGACTTGCTCTTGCACCTGGTTTCTAAGTACCAGATGGATATCTACGATGTGCCTATTACGGAAGTCATCGAACAGTATCTAGCTTATGTCTCAACCCTGCAGGCCATGCGTCTGGAAGTGACGGGGGAGTACATGGTTATGGCTAGTCAGCTCATGCTGATCAAGAGCCGCAAGCTTCTTCCAAAGGTGGCAGAAGTGATCGACTTGGAGGACGATCTAGAGCAGGATCTTCTCTCTCAAATCGAAGAATACCGCAAGTTCAAGCTCTTGGGGGAGCATTTGGAAGCCAAGCACCAAGATCGGGCCCAGTACTATTCCAAAGCACCGACAGAGTTGATATACGAAGATGCGGAGCTTGTGCATGACAAGACGACCATTGACCTCTTTTTGGCTTTTTCAAATATCCTAGCTAAGAAAAAAGAGGAGTTTACTCAGAACCACACGACCATCTTGCGGGATGAGTATAAGATTGAGGACATGATGGTTATCGTGAAAGAGTCCTTGACTGGACGAGATCAATTGCGCTTGCAGGATTTGTTCAAGGAAGCCCAGAATATCCAAGAGGTCATCACCCTCTTTTTGGCAACCCTAGAGTTAATCAAAACCCAGGAACTGATACTTGTGCAAGAAGAGAGTTTCGGAGATATCTATCTCATGGAAAAGAAGGAAGAAAGTCAAGTGGCCCAAAGCTAGACTTGATAGAGAGGAAAGATGAGTACTTTAGCAAAAATAGAAGCGCTCTTGTTTGTAGCGGGTGAAGATGGGATTAGAGTCCGCCAGTTAGCTGAACTCCTCTCTCTGCCACCGACAGGTATCCAACAGAGTTTAGAAAAATTAGCCCAGAAGTGTGAAAAGGACCCAGATTCCAGTTTGGCTCTGATTGAGACAGGGGGCGCATATAGATTGGTGACCAAGCCTCAATTTGCAGAGATTTTGAAGGAATACTCTAAGGCACCTATCAACCAGAGTTTATCTCGGGCTGCCCTTGAGACCTTGTCCATCATTGCTTACAAACAGCCTATTACGCGGATAGAAATTGATGCTATCCGTGGGGTCAATTCGAGTGGGGCCTTGGCAAAGTTGCAGGCTTTTGACCTGATAAAGGAAGACGGGAAAAAAGAAGTGTTGGGGCGCCCCAACCTCTATGTGACTACGGATTATTTCCTAGATTACATGGGGATAAATCATTTGGAAGAATTACCAGTGATTGATGAGCTTGAGATTCAAGCCCAAGAAAGCCAATTATTTGGTGAAAGGATAGAAGAAGATGAGAATCAATAAGTATATTGCCCACGCAGGTGTGGCCAGTAGGAGAAAAGCAGAAGAGTTGATCAAGCAAGGCTTGGTGACGGTTAACGGCCAAGTGGTACGTGAACTAGCAACCACTATCAAGTCAGGCGACAAGGTCGAAGTTGAAGGTCAACCTATCTACAACGAAGAAAAGGTCTATTATCTACTTAACAAACCACGCGGTGTCATTTCCAGTGTGACAGATGACAAGGGGCGCAAGACGGTTGTCGATCTCTTGCCCAATGTCAAAGAGCGCATCTACCCTGTAGGTCGTTTGGACTGGGATACATCAGGAGTCTTGGTTTTGACCAATGACGGGGATTTTACGGATGAGATGATTCACCCTCGTAATGAGATTGACAAGGTTTATGTCGCGCGTGTTAAAGGTGTGGCCAATAAGGATAATCTCCGCCCCTTGACCCGTGGACTTGAGATTGATGGTAAGAAAACCAAGCCGGCTGTCTATGAAATTCTCAAAGTGGATCCAGTCAAAAACCGCTCTGTGGTGCAGTTGACTATCCATGAAGGGCGTAACCACCAGGTTAAAAAGATGTTTGAAGCTGTCGGTCTTCAAGTGGACAAGTTGTCACGGACCCGTTTTGGACACTTAGACTTGACAGGACTCCGTCCAGGAGAATCCCGTCGTCTTAACAAAAAAGAAATCAGCCAACTACACACCATGGCTGTAACCAAGAAATAATGAAACGAATTTTAATAGCGCCTGTGCGCTTTTACCAGCGTTTTATCTCACCAGCCTTTCCACCCTCTTGTCGTTTTGAGCCTACCTGTTCAAACTATATGATTGAGGCTATTGAAAAACATGGCTTCAAGGGTGTCTTGATGGGCTTGGCTCGGATTTTACGTTGCCATCCCTGGTCGAAAACAGGCAAGGACCCCGTCCCAGACTATTTTTCCCTTAAACGAAACCGAGAAGAAAAATGAGGCTAGGTAAAAATATTTTAGTGAAATGATAAAAACGCAACCTATCAGGTTTGAGTGAGTCTGATAGGATGCGTTTTATCATGTAAAGATGTTAGTTGAGTTTGAAGCAACTTATTTCAAAGCTTTTTGTGCGTCTTCAATCATGAGTTTTGTTGATTCAAGTCCGCCTCCGCTTAGATACCAGAGGTCTGGTGTGAGTTGGATAATCTTACCGTTTTTAGCGGCAGGTGTTTCAGCGATGAGGGCATTTTCTAGGACGCCGTCGTTGCTTGAGTTATCCCCACCGATGGCAAGGGTACGGTTGATGACAAAGAGAATGTCAGGATTGATTTCTTTGACACTTTCAAAGCTGACTTCTTGTCCGTGGCGAGAATCTTCAAATTTTGTATCAGTTGGCTTGAATTTCAAGGTTTGGTACAAGAAAGAGAAACGAGATTGGGCACCAAAGGCAGCCATTTTTCCTTCATTGAGGAGAATCGCGAGGGCTTTTTTGTCAGAGCTTTCGTTTTTAGTAGCGACTTCTTGGACGCTCTTGTCTAGTTTGGCCAATTCTTCCTTGGCTTTCTGTGTACCAGTTTCACCAAAGGAGCTTGCTAGGGATTCGATATTAGCCTTGGTAGAAGTCCAGTAGTCATCTTTGCCTGCTTGGAAGAGAACAGTCGGAGCGATTTCGTTGAACTTATCTACGAATTTTTGGGTACGTGGTGAAGCGATAATTAGGTCTGGCTCAACCATAGAACCAACATTTTTAACTTTTCCAGCTAGGTCTTTAAGATAAGTCGGAACAGTTTTTGTAGGTATTCCCACGATATTCTTTTCAAAACCTAAAGCGCGAATAGTATCCGCAGCACCGAGGTCAAAGGTCACAATCTTTTCAGGGACTTTTGAAAGTGTGACTACACCTAGTGAACTTTTAATGGTTACCTCTGTTGGAGAAGAGCTGCTTGTTTCCGACTTACTAGTGCTTGAGTTTGTGTTTGTACTACATGCACCAAGTAGGAACAAGAAACTAGCCACTAGGGCAGTGAGGTAAAGTTTAAGGGATGTTTTCATGATTTCTCCTTTTTAAAATGTGATAACGATTTAGGGAGTCTCTAGGTTTTATTGACTAAGAGACAAAGTTTCTTCTAACTCGAGTTTCTGAGTTACTAGCTATAGATGCAGATCTTTTTGCCATTGATATCAGCCAGCGTGATGGGAATCTCGTAAAGTTGACTGAGCAGGTCAGCCTGCATGATTTGAGCAGTTGTTCCCTTGCTAAAGACTTGGCCGTCTTTAAAGGCGACAATTTCATCCGCATACTGGCTGGCCATATTGATATCGTGGAGGACGATGATAATGGTCTTGCCGAGTTCTTCCACCAGTCTCCGAAGAATTTGCATCATGCTAACGCTTTGCTTGATGTCGAGATTGTTGAGCGGTTCGTCTAGCAAGATAAAGTCCGTATCCTGGGCCAGTACCATAGCGATAAAGACACGTTGGAGCTGTCCGCCAGACAGACTATCGATGTAGCGGTCTTTTAGGTTGGTTAGTTCCAGATAGTCCAGAGTTTTTCGGATTTTTGCCCAATCCTCTGTTCTCAGTCGACCTCGACTGTAGGGAAAACGTCCAAAGCTGACCAGTTCTTCAACCGTCAATTTGGCTTGGTAATTGATTTTCTGCTTTAGGATAGTCAGTTCTTGAGCCAGTTCTTGCGAATTCCAGCTCTCGATTTCACGACCTTTGATACTGAGAATCCCCTGATCTTTCTTGGTCAGTCTGCTCATGATGGAGAGGAGAGTCGATTTTCCAGCACCATTTGGACCAATGAAGGCTGTCAATTTCTGAGGACTGACTTCGAGCGAAATGCCTTGCAAAATATCCTGTTTTTGAATGGATTTGCCAATGTTTTCCAGTTTCACTGACGAGCCCTCCTGTATAGTAAGATAAAGAATAAGAACCCTCCTACGCTCTCGATGATCATGCTGATGCGAATTTCCAGTGCAAATACTCGTTCAATCAGGGCCTGCCCCAAGGTTAAACTGATAAAACCGACCAGAATGGCAACGATAAAGAGCAACTTGTGCCGATAGTCTTTGACAATCAGGTAGGTGAGGTTAGCCAACATAAAACCGAAGAAGGCCATAGGTCCTACCAAGGCAGTTGCCGTCGAGGTTAAAAGTACGATGCCCCAGAGGAGTTCCTTCTGTTCTTTTTCAACATCGAGTCCCAATATCTGAGCCGTTTCTCTTTGCAGGTGCAAGACATCTAGAATGACTGCTTTTCGAAAGAAAAAGATGGTCAAAGCAAGGATAATCAGAGAACCGATGGCTAGGATGGAAGTGTTGAGATGTTGAAAGGAGGCAAAAAGACTGTTCTGCAGTTTATCGTATTCATTTGGATCCATCAGGACTTGGAGGAAGGTACTGATATTTCGAAAGAGACTTCCGAGGGCTAGACATATCAACAGAATGAAGACAAGGTCTTGCTTCATCAGTGTCTTCAAGTAGCCTTGCAAGGCGAGAAAGAAGAGGGATTGGACGAGAAGTAAGATTAGGAATTCTAAGATGGGAGACTTCCCGAGTTGAAGAAATTTGCTTTCAAAAACCAGTAGTAGGGTTTGTAGTAGGACGTAGAAGGATTCGATTCCCAAAATACTAGGTGTCAGGAAGCGATTTTCCGTTAGGGTTTGAAAACTAATGGTCGAAATCCCAGTCGCGATAGCTACCAAGAGATAAACAACTATCTTTTGTGAACGCAACTTCCAGGCAAAGGCAGATAGGTGGGGGATGGGCCAAAAGTAGAGGAGACAAGCTCCGATGGCCAGAATAATGAGAAGGCAGAAGAGTTTGCTATTTTTGCTTTTAGACTGCATCTTTTCGTCCCCCTCTCCATAGAAGTAGGATAAAGACGAGGCTGCCGATGATTCCTAGAAGGAGGCTGACAGATAGCTCATAGGGCCGAATCAGAACTCGGGATAGGATATCGCAAGCCAGAACTAGATTGGCACCGACTAGTGCGACCATGAGTTTGGTTTGACTTAAATTATCTCCATAGTGCTTACGAACCAGATTAGGAACGATGACCCCGAGAAAAGGCAAGCCACCCACGGTAATCATGGTGACACTTGTCGTTAGCGCAACCAGAAAGAGGGACAGTTTTTCAAGTAGGGAGTAGGAAATTCCCAAACTTTCACTGGTTTCCTTTCCTAGATTCATGATGGTAAAGGTTTGTGACAATTTCCAAACGGCTATCAGGATAATGAGGCCTAAGAAGAGCCACTCATACTGATGGGTCTGAATCATAGAGAAGGAGCCCTGGGTCCAAGCAGTCATACTCTGAACCAGATTGAAACGGTAGGCGATAACTTCTGTCACAGAACCGATAATCCCGCTATAGATGATTCCAATCAGAGGCAACATCCACCTTTCCTTTACAGTAAAAATGGTCATAAAGGCTAGGAAGAAGAGGGTGAATACGATGGATGAAACAAAAGCAAAGAGCATCTTTTGAGTCAGACTAGCCGACGGAAAGACAAAGAGGCTCAATACCATCCCCAGTTTGGCGGCTTCAGTGGTTCCAACTGTACTCGGAGCAGCAAACTGATTTTGAGTGATAGTCTGCATGAGGAGTCCTGCCATACTCATACTAGAGGCAGTCAGGAGAATGCTAATCGTCCTTGGAAGACGGGACTCTTGAAAGAGGAGCCAAGTTTCATGATCCAGAGCAAAGAGTTTTCCCCATGAAAAATCACTGGTCCCAATGCTAATAGAGAGAAAGACTAGGAGTAGAAGTAAGCCAATTAAATAATGAGAAAGTTTCATATCCCGTCCTTTCATGTAGATTTGGTATCGAAAGATATCTGCGGATATTACTGTAACACGATTTCTTTAATCTGTCAATAAATTTTCTGACAATTTAATAAATAAAACAAGGAGAGAGTACCAGGACCTTCTCCTCTGTTTTATTATTCTACAATGTTTTTACCTTCTTTCACATGCCAAGGATAGTCTGATAAAATAATATCTTTGAGGGAGTAGCTAGCCTGCCAGTCAAGATATTTTTTAGCTTTTGATGCATCTGCTAGGATGCTGGCTGGGTCACAAGAGAGACGTACAGCAATCTGCTATGAGATTTTCAACATCGACCCAATAGTTATACTAAAAGATATAATTTTGTACTGACCTCAAAGACTTAAATGAAATATCAAGCTTTTGAGAATCAGGACAGTAAGGATGGCATATTTTTTGATTTTTAGTTACTTTTGAACAAACAGGTTGTTATAGTTGCATATAACAAGAAAAGTACCTTTGAAAATGTTATTTCAAAGGTACTTATTTTATCTTTATTATTGAGGCTGAGCAGTTGAAGGTAGGACGTTCGGGTTAGTTGTGCTTTGGTTAGGATTTGTAGTAGTATTTCGTCGTCCATTGGAGTCTGGTAGAGTTTCGCTGGAAGAAGAATTATTTACTGAGGAAGAACTTTCTGTTGAAGAAGTTGAGCTTTCTGTTGTCGAAGATTCTTGTACTAGAGGTGCAGTCCAGGTATTTTTGGCACCATTTTTAAAGACAAAGCCCCCATTTCTGTATAGGCCATCTGGCATCGTCCAATCTCCTGGGTGGTCATCTTCTGATAGGTAAGTCATCATTGAACGATAGACTGCCGAAGCAACTGTGAACCCATTACCTATGATTGGAGTGAGACGATTTGTATAGCCTGTCCAAACAGCCATAGAATATTTGCGAGTATACCCAGCAAACATTTCATCCGGAGCAACAAGTTGACTGGTCTTAATATGATTTTCGATTTCTTCATCTGAATAGTTAGAGGTACCTGTCTTACCAGCCTGAGGAAGCCATGAAATATAGGCATTAAAACCAGTTCCAGAGGTCAAGACTGTTTTCATCATTTCTGTCATCATGTAAGCAGTGGTCTCTTTCATAGCTCGGGTACCAGGGTCAGAAAATTCTTTTTCGCTACCATCACTAAAGACAACTTTATTAATGTACATCGGTTTGTGATAGATACCACCATTGGCAAATGCAGCATAAGCAACAGCCATTTTTTCGCTACTTGCGCCGTATTGTTTATTAGATTCAGTTGTGTTACTTGATATAGCGTTAGAATAATGCATATCTGGATAGTCAATTCCTAAACCATTTAAGAAGGTTTTTGCACGGTTTAATCCAACTTTGTTGAGTGTTTCTACAGCAGGAACATTGCGAGATTGCTGTAGTGCATATTGCAGGGTGATATTACCGAAGTATCCTCTATCCCAGTTGTAGACAGGGGTATTTGTTCCAGGATAATTATACGGGATATCGCGTACAATGGTAGCAGTTGAGTCATAGATATCGAATTCCAAAGCAGGAGCATAATCGGTGATGGGTTTCATTGTTGATCCCCAGTCACGATTTGTTTGCACAGCTTGGTTAGTACCAAATGAAACGTTACTTGCTTGGTGACGAGCACCAAGCTGTGCAATAACATTACCATTAGATACATCTACAATAGTCGAAGCTACTTGCATGTCGTCATCAGGATAAGTGACATATTGATCGGTGTTATAAACATCCCATAGTCGTTGTTGAACATCTTTGTCCACGTTTGTATAGACATCCATACCGGTAGTGAGGAGGTTGTAACCTGTTTCTTGTTCAACTTGGTCAATTACTTCTTTTAAGTAATTATCCATGTAAGGCGGATAACTATTACCAGATTTTAGACTTTGTAGACCGTCGGTAACAGGGGTATTAATAGCTTTTTCATACTCTTCTGCGCTAATATATTTCTGCCCTTTCATTTCTGAAAGAACTAAATTTCGGCGTTCAAGAGCAGCTTCTGGATGAGAATAAGGATCATATTGGTTTGGTGCTTGAGGCATTCCGGCTAGGAGTGCTAACTGTGGCAAGCTTAAATCCTTTAAGTCTTTCCCGTAGTAGTTTTGAGCTGCGGTTTGCATTCCATAGTTACCGTTGGACATGTAGACTTTATTGATATAATAGGTCAGTATTTCTTGTTTAGTAGCTTTTCTCTCTAATTGTATTGCTAACCAAGCCTCTTGAGCTTTACGTGATAAAGTTTGATCAGCAGTTGAGGTAGAGAAGTAAGTTAATTTTATCAATTGCTGAGTCAAGGTTGAAGCTCCTTGGAGCCCTCCTTTCCCTTGGAGGTTTCTCAATGTTGCCCCCATGATACGAATGGTATCAACACCTCTATGGTCAAAGAAACGGTGGTCTTCGATAGACACAATTGCCTTGACTAAGTCAGTAGGAATTTCATTTGATTGAGCATTTACGCGACGTTCAGATCCAAGGTCAGCAATCAGTTCGTTTTTGTTGTCATAAATCTTGCTAGAGGTTGTCGCAACTAATTTATTTTCAGATAAGGCTGGAGCCTTGCTAACAAAGTAGAGGAAGACACCTCCACCTAATAGAAATAATGCGATAAATAAGGTAAGAAATGTAATTCCAATATACTTTAAGAATCGCAGAATGGTTTGTTTGTTAATCATGTTTTACCACCTAATAAATGTTCTTTGATAATATCGAGATAGGGAATTTGAGGGAAAGCTCCTTGCTTTACTAAATATCCGTATTCTTGAATATATCCAAGTGGCATTGATTTTTGCCCCTTATCTTGATGATAAAAGCGAATCAAATCAAGTGCCGGCAACAAATAAGTTTCTTGTTGAGAAGAAAAATGAAGCAGTACGAAGCAAATGCCCTGCTGTTCTAGAACTTGTTCCATATGTTGAATCTGGTGAAGATGGAAGTTCTTCATTGGAATAGCATTCTTTTGTCGCGTTTCCTTGGCTTCAAAGTCAAGGTAATATCCTCTATATACGCCAGAGTAATCTGTTGTGGAAGCTTGTCTAAAATAGGCTTCTACAATTTTGGCTCGACTACGTTGAGGATAGTCTACTCGAACAATCTGAACAGGCGTTGGCTTTTTATGGATAACTGCCATGCCATGCGTCAGATAGTAGTCGTTTGTAGCGTTGATCATCTTTTCAAAAGTCATTCCTCGATTTGCGAAATTTTTTGGTTGAGAAATGGATGTTTGGCTTTTTTTTGATGAAATTTTATGAGGATAGTTGACCATATTTCTCCTTATTGGTACAATAACATCACTCTATTATACCATAAAAATAGAAAGAAAGGTGTAAAAATGACTACAGCTTTAATTATGGGATATTCTAATTTTGACTTGGGTTTATTTAATGAAAAAGATATCAGGTTAAAAATTATAAAGAAAGCCATTCGCCGTGATCTAGAAAATTTAGCAGAAGAAGGGATTAAATGGCTGGTCTTTACAGGAAACTTGGGATTTGAAGCTTGGGTGCTTGATGTCGCAAATGAAATGAAAGAAGAGTATGATTTTAACCTAGCGACCATTTTTGATTTTGAAACACACGGGGAAAATTGGAATGAAGCGAATCAGCTTAAACTTAGCCAATTTAAGCAGGTCGATTTTGTCAAATATGCCTATCCTAAATATGAACATATGGGGCAACTACGAGACTACCAACGATTTTTGCTGGAAAATACTGACTTAGCTTATTTTTTCTATGACCCAGAAAATGAGACCAAATTAAAATTTATAGACAATTTGATGAAAAATCAGGAAGGTTATCGTATAAAAAGGCTAACCTTTGAAGACCTAAATGAGCTAGCAGAAAATTTTTCTGAAAAGTAAGCCTTTGACCTTGATTTTTGTTTGCCTTTTTTTATATAATAATACTATTAGAAACCGAGAATGGAGAGAGAGATGGCAAGTATTATTTTTTCAGCAAAAGATATTTTTGAGCAAGAGTTTGGACGTGAAGTCCGTGGATATAGTAAGGTTGAAGTTGATGAATTTTTGGACGATGTCATCAAGGACTACGAAACTTATGCTGCCTTAGTCAAGTCTCTCCGTCAAGAAATTGCAGAGTTGAAGGAAGAATTGTCTCGCAAACCTGAATCTTCACCGGTTCAAGCAGAACCACTTGAAATGACAGCTACAACTTCTATGACGAATTTTGATATTTTGAAACGTTTGAATCGTCTTGAGAAAGAAGTATTTGGTAAACAAATTTTGGATAACTCTGATTTATAAGAGCTTATTTGAAAAGTGCAATTTTTGGATAATCGCGTGAGGAGAATTTCTTTTCATGAGGAAAGTCCATGCTAGCACAGGCTGTGATGCCTGTAGTGTTTGTGCTAGGCGAAACAATAAGCCTAGGGACGAGAAATCGTTACGGCAGTTGAAATGGCTAAGTCCTCGGATAGGTCAGAGTAGGCTTGAAAGTGCCACAGTGACGGAGTCTTTCTGGAAACAGAGAGAGTGGAACGCGGTAAACCCCTCAAGCTAGCAACCCAAATTTTGGTCGGGGCATGGAGTACGCGGAAACGAACGTAGTACTCTGACTGCTTTCAGCTGTAGGCTGTTAGTGGTAGACAGATGATTATCGAAGGGAGTGGTCCTAGTCACTTCTGGAACAAAACATGGCTTATAGAAAATTGCATATAGGTTGGGGCTGAGAAAACTTTCTCAACCTCATTTTTTAAAGTGGACATATAGAAAGGTCTTGCAAGACTGTAAAATGAAAAAAGAATTTAATTTAATTGCAACTATGGCGGCGGGTCTTGAAGCTGTTGTGGGACGAGAAGTGCGAGAGTTGGGCTACGATTGTCAGGTTGAAAATGGGCGTGTTCGTTTTCGAGGAGACGCTAGAGCCATCATTGAAACCAACCTCTGGCTTCGGGCGGCAGATCGTATCAAGATTATCGTAGGAACGTTCCCAGCTAAGACTTTTGAGGAGCTCTTTCAAGGAGTTTTCGCCCTAGATTGGGAAAATTATTTACCGCTTGGGGCTCGTTTTCCGATTGCCAAAGCTAAATGTGTTAAATCTAAACTTCACAATGAGCCAAGTGTACAGGCTATTTCAAAGAAGGCCGTTGTCAAGAAATTGCAGAAACACTATGCCCGTCCAGAAGGTGTCCCCTTGATGGAAACTGGGCCTGAGTTTAAGATTGAGGTCTCTATTCTGAAAGATGTCGCAACTGTCATGATTGATACGACCGGGTCTAGTCTCTTTAAACGTGGCTATCGTACGGAAAAAGGTGGCGCTCCTATCAAGGAAAACATGGCGGCAGCCATTTTACAACTTTCTAACTGGTATCCAGACAAACCCTTGATTGATCCGACCTGTGGTTCGGGGACTTTCTGTATCGAGGCAGTTATGATTGCTAGAAAGATGGCGCCTGGTCTTCGTCGCTCTTTTGCTTTTGAGGAGTGGAACTGGATTAGCGATCGCTTGATTCAAGAAGTGCGCACAGAGGCGGCTAAGAAAGTGGATCGTGAGCTGGAACTGGATATCATGGGATGTGATATCAATGCACGTATGGTGGAAATTGCTAAGGCCAATGCTCAAGCAGCAGGGGTTGCAGGAGATATTACCTTTAAGCAGATGCGCGTGCAGGATTTACGTTCCGATAAAATCAATGGAGTGATCATCTCTAACCCGCCTTATGGTGAACGCTTGTCAGATGATGCAGGGGTTACAAAGCTTTATGCTGAAATGGGTCAAGTATTTGCACCCCTGAGAACGTGGAGCAAATTTATCATAACTAGTGATGAAGCTTTTGAGACCAAGTACGGTAGTCAGGCGGATAAGAAACGTAAGTTGTACAATGGAACCTTAAAAGTTGATTTGTATCAATATTTTGGTCAGCGCGTTAAACGTCAGGAAGTAGAAAGGAAAACTCATGAGTAAGAAAAGACGTAATCGTCATAAAGCAGAACACCAAGAAGCGCAATTTGATTTTGATGATGCCAAAGAGCTAACGGTTGGAGAAGCCATGCGAAAAAATGAAGAGGTGGAAGCGGGTGTATTGCCTGGAGATTCTATCTTGGATAAGTATGTGAAACAACATAAAGATGAAATTGAGGCGGATAAGTTTGCGACCCGTCAATATAAAAAAGAGGAGTTGGTCGAGACTAAGAGTCTTGATGAATTAATTGAAGAGGTACGTGAGGAAACAGGAGTAACTTCTCCGGCTCCAGAAGATGAATTGAGTCAGTTTGATGATATAGAATTAACACAAGTTTCAGAAGCTCCTCTTGTTGAAGAATTTGAGACTGAAGAGGTCCAATTGGTCGGAGCGGAAGAGGCTCTCACACGTTCTCGAGTTACGGATAGTGAAGATGGGAAAAGTAAGAAGAAATGGGTGTTTTATGGGATTCTAGCAGCCTTAGTGGTCCTTATCCTTGGAACTGGTTATTATGTTTATCGTCAAGTGGCTCGTTCGACCAAGGAAATTCAGACTTCTCAATCAACTACAAACACGCAGTCAGATGTGGAAGAATTCAATAATTTATATGATGCCTTCTATACAGACAGCAATAAAATGGCTTTGAAGAATAGCCAGTTTGATAAACTGAGTCAACTTAAGACCTTGCTTGATAAGCTGGAAGGTAGTCGTGAATATACGCTTGCAAAATCTAAGTATGATAGTCTTGAAACACAAATAAAGGCCATTAAAGATGTCAATGCTCAATTTGAGAAGCCAGCTATTGTTGATGGTGTTTTGGACACTAACGCTAAAGCTAAATCAGATGCTAAATTTACAGATATTAAAACTGGAAATACGGAGATTGATAAAGTGCTAGATAAGGCTATCAGTCTAGGTAAGAGTCAACAAACAGCTCCTTCAAGTTCAAGCTCAAGTCAAGAAAGTTCAAGTTCATCAACAGAGAGGGCTGCAGACAACACAAGTCCATCTTCAAGCGTCTCATCAAACAATTCAGTTTCTGCACGTGATGATAGCCATGGCGGTTTATCAAGTTCTGGAGTTGATCTCCAGAGAGCTTCGAGTCGTGTGCCGTTCAATCAATCGGCTGTTGATGATAGCAATAATTCTGCCTGGGATTTCGCGGATGGTGTTTTGGAAAAAATCCTAGCGACTTCACGTTCACGTGGTTATATCACTGGTAACCAATATATCCTTGAACGTGTTAATATCGTTAATGGCAATGGTTATTACAACCTCTACAAGCCAGATGGAACCTATCTCTTTACCCTTAACTGTAAGACAGGATACTTTGTTGGAAATGGTTCTGGACATGCGGATGCTTTGGACTACTAAGCAGTCGTTACAAAATTCTTTCTTTTCAAAAGTAAAAATGATAAAATAAAACAAATTAAACAAGAGGAGTGTCAAATGACAAAAGCTAACTTTGGTGTCGTAGGTATGGCCGTAATGGGTCGTAACCTTGCCCTTAATATTGAATCTCGTGGTTACACAGTTGCTATTTACAACCGTAGTAAAGAAAAAACTGAAGATGTAATTGCTTGCCATCCTGAAAAGAACTTTGTACCAAGCTATGACGTTGAAAGTTTTGTAAACTCAATCGAAAAACCTCGTCGTATCATGCTCATGGTTCAAGCTGGACCTGGTACAGATGCTACTATCCAAGCCCTTCTTCCGCACCTTGACAAGGGTGATATCTTGATCGACGGAGGAAACACTTTCTACAAAGATACAATCCGTCGTAATGAAGAATTGGCAAACTCAGGTATCAACTTTATCGGTACTGGGGTTTCTGGTGGTGAAAAAGGTGCCCTTGAAGGTCCTTCTATCATGCCTGGTGGACAAAAAGAGGCCTACGAATTGGTTGCAGATGTTCTTGAAGAAATCTCAGCTAAAGCACCAGAAGATGGCAAACCATGTGTGACTTACATTGGTCCTGATGGAGCTGGTCACTATGTGAAAATGGTTCACAACGGTATCGAGTATGGTGATATGCAATTGATCGCAGAAAGTTATGACTTGATGCAACACTTGCTAGGCCTTTCAGCAGAAGATATGGCTGAAATCTTTACTGAGTGGAACAAGGGTGAATTGGACAGCTACTTGATTGAAATCACAGCTGATATCTTGAGCCGTAAAGATGATGAAGGCCAAGACGGACCAATCGTAGACTACATCCTTGACGCTGCAGGTAACAAGGGAACTGGTAAATGGACTAGCCAATCATCACTTGACCTTGGTGTGCCATTGTCACTCATCACTGAATCGGTATTTGCTCGCTACATCTCTACTTACAAAGAAGAACGTGTGCATGCTAGCAAGGTTCTTCCAAAACCAGCTGACTTCAAATTTGAAGGAGACAAGGCTGAGTTGATTGAAAAGATCCGTCAAGCCCTTTACTTCTCAAAAATCATTTCATACGCACAAGGTTTTGCGCAATTGCGTGTAGCTTCTAAAGAAAACAACTGGAACTTGCCATTTGCAGATATCGCATCTATCTGGCGTGATGGCTGTATCATCCGTTCTCGTTTCTTGCAAAAGATTACAGATGCTTACAACCGTGATGCAGATCTTGCTAACCTTCTTTTGGATGAGTACTTCTTGGATGTTACTGCTAAGTATCAACAAGCAGTGCGTGATATCGTAGCTCTTGCTGTTCAAGCTGGTGTACCAGTACCAACATTCTCAGCAGCTATTACTTACTTTGATAGCTACCGTTCAGCTGACCTTCCAGCTAACTTGATCCAAGCGCAACGTGATTACTTTGGTGCCCACACTTACCAACGTAAAGACAAAGAAGGAACATTCCACTACTCTTGGTATGACGAAAAATAAGTAGGTCTGCCATGGGGAAACGGATTTTACTACTTGAGAAAGAACGAAATCTAGCTCATTTTTTAAGTTTGGAACTCCAAAAAGAGCAATACCGAGTTGATCAGGTTGAGGAGGGGCAAAAAGCCCTCTCCATGGCTCTTCAGACAGACTATGACTTGATTTTATTGAATGCTCGTCTGGGGGATATGACAGCCCAGGATTTTGCAGATAAGCTGAGTCGGACTAAGCCAGCCTCAGTGATCATGGTCTTGGACAATCGAGAAGAATTGCAAGATCAGATTGAGACAATCCAACGCTTTGCTGTTTCTTACATCTATAAGCCGGTTATTATTGACAATTTGGTGGTTCGTATTTCAGCGATTTTCCGAGGTAGGGACTTCATCGACCAACACTGTAGTCAGATGAAGGTTCCAACGTCTTACCGCAATCTGCGTATGGATGTAGAGCATCACACAGTTTATCGTGGCGAGGAAATGATTGCTCTGACTCGTCGTGAGTATGACCTTTTGGCTACTCTTATGGGAAGCAAGAAAGTTCTGACTCGTGAGCAGTTGTTGGAAAGTGTCTGGAAGTATGAAAGTGCGACCGAAACTAATATCGTGGATGTCTATATCCGTTATCTACGTAGCAAGCTTGATGTAAAAGGTCAAAAAAGCTACATTAAAACCGTTCGTGGTGTTGGTTACACCATGCAAGAATAGAGA
Source organism: Streptococcus mitis (assembly GCF_003942965.1). Taxonomy (GTDB): domain Bacteria; phylum Bacillota; class Bacilli; order Lactobacillales; family Streptococcaceae; genus Streptococcus; species Streptococcus mitis_BH. The sequence continues at coordinate 23,488 of NZ_RJOG01000004.1, forward strand.
GCAGTTGCGGTTATGTAACTGCTTTTTTTGAGGGGGTTCTCTATATATTGACATACAGTTGGGGCTTTGCTATAATCAGTTATGGAGGATACGTCTAATGAAAACAATAAAAAAATTGATGCAAATTACATTAGCAGTCTTTTTCTTCTGTTTGCTAGCAACAAGTGCAGTATTGGCGGATGATGCTGATTCTGAAGGATGGCATTTTGTACAAGAAAACGGAAGAACCTACTACAAGAAGGGTGACATCAAAGAAACGGACTGGCGAGTGATTGATGGCAAGACCTATTATTTTGATTATAATGGCGAAATGGTTGTTGGTTGGCAGTACATTCCAATGCCAGTTAAAGGATATACAATTGGTCCTTACCCTAATGGTATAAGATTAGAAGGTTCCCCAATGCCAGAATGGTACTACTTTGACAAAAATGGAGTGCTACAAGAGTTTGTTGGTTGGGAAGCATTAGAGGTTAAAACTAAAGACAGCGTTGGAAGAAAGTATGGGGAAAAACGTACAAATCCGGAAGATAAAGAAGAGAAGAGTTTTTACACGAACTATTACTTTAATCAAGATCATTCTTTAAAGACAGGTTGGCTTTATGACCAGTCTAACTGGTATTATCTAGCTAAAACAGAAATTAATGGAGAAGACTATATTGGTGGTGAAATACGTACAGGATGGATAAACGATAGTTCAACTTGGTACTATCTAGATCCAGAAACTGGTATCATGCAAACAGGTTGGAAATACCTTGGCAACAAGTGGTACTATCTCCGTTCATCAGGTGCCATGGCAACTGGTTGGTATCAGGAGGGTTCAACTTGGTACTATTTAGATGCTGAAAATGGCGATATGAAAACAGGCTGGCAATATCTTGGTAACAAGTGGTACTATCTCCGTTCATCAGGAGCTATGGCGACAGGCTGGTTCCAGGTCGGTAGTAAATGGTACTATGCTTACAGCTCAGGTGCTTTGGCAGTGAATACGACCGTAGATGGCTATTCTGTCAATTATAATGGTGAATGGGTTCAATAATGAAAGAGGCGATTGTGAAGGAAACAATCGCTTTTTTTGTGAAAATGTAATAAAATAGATAGGAGAGAATAAATACTTGTAGGAAAAAATAATACTCTTCGAAAATCAAATTCAAACCACGTCAGCGTCGCCTTACCGTACTCAAGTACAGCCTGCGGCTAGCTTCCTAGTTTGCTTTTTGATTTTCATTGAGTATGAGACGGCTTTTTCGTCTAGTAAAAGGAAAACATGACAAAAAAGGTTGGTGTCGGTCAGGCACATAGTAAGATTATTTTAATAGGGGAGCATGCGGTCGTTTACGGTTATCCTGCCATTTCTCTGCCTCTTTTGGAGGTGGAAGTGACTTGTAAGGTAGTTCCTGCAGCGAGTCCTTGGCTTCTCTATGAGGAGGATACCTTGTCCATGGCGGTGTATGCTTCACTTGAACATCTAAATATCAAGGATGCTTGCATTCGCTGTGAGATTGACTCGGCCATTCCTGAGAAGCGGGGAATGGGTTCGTCAGCTGCTATCAGCATAGCGGCTATTCGTGCGGTATTTGACTACTATCAAGCCGACCTGCCTCATGATGTACTAGAAATCTTGGTCAATCGGGCGGAGATGATTGCCCATATGAATCCAAGTGGTTTAGATGCTAAGACCTGTCTCAGTGACCAGCCTATTCGCTTTATTAAGAACGTAGGATTTACAGAGCTTGAGATGGATTTATCCGCCTATTTGGTAATTGCTGACACGGGCGTTTATGGTCATACTCGTGAAGCCATCCAAGTGGTTCAAAACAAGGGCAAGGATGCCCTGCCGTTTTTGCATGCCTTGGGAGAATTGACCCAGCAGGTAGAAGATGCGATTAGACAAAAAGATGCTGAAGGACTGGGACAAATCCTCAGTCAAGCGCATTTACATCTAAAAGAAATTGGTGTTAGTAGCCCTGAGGCAGATTCTCTAGTTGAAACGGCTCTTAGCCATGGTGCTCTGGGGTCCAAGATGAGCGGTGGTGGGCTAGGAGGCTGTATCATAGCCTTGGCAACCAATTTGACTCAAGCTCAAGAACTAGCAGAAAGATTAGAAGAGAAAGGAGCTGTTCAGACATGGATAGAGAGCCTGTAACAGTACGTTCTTACGCAAATATTGCCATTATCAAATACTGGGGAAAGAAAAAAGAGAAAGAGATGGTGCCTGCTACAAGCAGTATCTCTCTGACTTTGGAAAATATGTACACAGAGACGACTTTGTCGCCTCTACCGTCGGATGCGATGGCTGATGCCTTTTATATCAATGGTCAGCTACAAAATGAGGCTGAGCATGCTAAGATGAGTAAGATTATTGACCGCTACCGTCCAGCTGGGGAAGGCTTTGTCCGTATAGATACTCAAAACAATATGCCTACGGCAGCAGGCTTGTCATCAAGTTCTAGTGGTTTGTCTGCCTTGGTCAAGGCTTGTAATGCTTATTTCAAGCTTGGTTTAAATCGGAGTCAGTTGGCACAGGAGGCTAAGTTTGCCTCAGGCTCTTCTTCTCGGAGTTTTTATGGACCGCTAGGAGCCTGGGATAAGGATAGTGGAGAAATTTACCCTGTAGAGACAGACTTGAAACTAGCTATGATTATGTTGGTGCTGGAGGACAAGAAAAAACCAATTTCTAGCCGTGACGGTATGAAACTTTGTGTGGAAACTTCGACGACTTTTGACGACTGGGTGCGTCAGTCTGAGAAGGACTATCAGGATATGCTGGCTTATCTCAAGGAAAATGATTTTGCCAAGGTTGGGGAATTAACGGAGAAAAATGCCCTGGCTATGCACGCTACGACCAAAACAGCATCACCAGCCTTTTCTTATCTGACGGATGCAAGCTATGAAGCAATGGACTTTGTCCGCCAGCTTCGTGAGCAAGGAGAAGCCTGCTACTTTACTATGGATGCTGGTCCCAATGTCAAAGTCCTCTGTCAAGAGAAAGACTTGGAGCATTTATCAGAAATCTTCGGTCAACGTTATCGCTTGATTGTGTCAAAAACAAAGGATTTGAGCCAAGATGATTGCTGTTAAAACTTGCGGGAAACTCTATTGGGCAGGTGAATATGCTATTCTAGAACCAGGGCAGTTATCTTTGATAAAGGCAATCCCCATCTATATGAAGGGGGAGATTGCTTTTTCTGATAGTTACCGTATCTACTCAGATATGTTTGATTTCGCAGTGGATTTGACACCAAATACTGACTATAGCTTGATTCAAGAAACGATTGCTTTGATGAATGACTTCCTCGCCGATCGTGGGCAGACCTTGCGACCTTTTTCTCTAGAAATCCGTGGAAAAATGGAACGAGAAGGGAAAAAGTTTGGTCTGGGTTCTAGCGGTAGCGTCGTTGTTTTGGTCATCAAGGCTCTGCTAGCTCTGTATAAGCTTTCGGTTGATCAGGATCTCTTGTTCAAGCTGGCCAGTGCTGTCTTGCTCAAGCGCGGAGACAATGGTTCTATGGGGGACATTGCCTGTATTGTGGCAGAGGATTTGGTTCTCTACCAGTCATTTGATCGCCAGAAGGTGGCTGCTTGGTTGGAAGAAGAAAACTTAGCGACTGTTTTAGAGCGTGATTGGGGCTTTTCAATCTCATACGTACAACCTGCCCTAGAATGTGATTTCCTAGTGGGATGGACCAAGGAAGTGGCTGTATCGAGTCACATGGTCCAGCAAATCAAGCAAAATATCAATCAGAATTTTTTAAGTTCCTCAAAAGAAACGGTGGTTTCTTTGGTAGAAGCCTTGGAACAGGGGAAATCAGAAAAAATTATCGAGCAAGTAGAAGTAGCCAGCCGGCTTTTAGAAGGCTTGAACACAGATATTTACACACCTTCGCTCAGACAGTTGAAAGAAGCCAGTCAAGATTTGCAAGCTGTTGCCAAGAGTAGCGGCGCTGGTGGTGGTGATTGTGGTATTGCCTTGAGTTTTGATGAGCAATCAACTGAAACTCTAAAAAACCGTTGGGCCGATCTGGGGATTGAGCTCTTATACCAAGAAAGGATAGGACATGACGACAAATCGTAAGGATGAGCACATCCGCTATGCCCTTGAGCAGAAAAGTTCCTATAATAGCTTTGATGAGGTGGAGTTAATCCACTCTTCGCTACCACTCTATGACCTGGATGAAATCAATCTTTCAACAGAATTTGCTGGTCGAAAGTGGGACTTTCCTTTTTATATCAATGCTATGACGGGTGGAAGTGATAAGGGAAGAGAAATCAATCAAAAGTTGGCTCAAGTGGCAGAAACCTGTGGAATTTTATTTGTAACGGGTTCTTATAGCGCAGCCCTCAAGGATCCAGCAGATGACTCTTTTTCTGTCAAGTATGATCATCCAAATCTCCTTCTTGGAACCAATATTGGATTGGACAAGCCTGTCGAGTTAGGAGTTCAGACTGTAGAAGAGATGAATCCCCTTCTCCTGCAAGTACATGTCAATGTTATGCAGGAGTTGCTCATGCCCGAGGGAGAAAGAAAGTTCAGAAACTGGCAATCGAATCTAGTAGACTATAGCAAGCAAATCCCCGTTCCTATTGTCCTCAAGGAAGTCGGCTTTGGGATGGATGTGAAGACCATCGAAAGAGCCTATGAACTGGGTGTTCGTACAGTGGATCTATCAGGTCGTGGTGGCACCAGCTTTGCTTATATCGAAAACCGTCGCAGTGGTCAACGTGACTACCTCAATCAATGGGGGCAGTCTACCATGCAAGCCCTTCTCAATGCCCAAGACTGGAAAGACAAGGTTGAACTCTTGGTTAGTGGAGGCGTTCGGAATCCGCTGGATATGATTAAGTGCTTGGTCTTTGGTGCCAAGGCTGTAGGACTGTCTCGAACAGTTCTGGAATTGATTGAAACCTACACAGTTGAAGAAGTGATCGACATTGCTCAAGGATGGAAAGACGATCTGCGTTTGATTATGTGTGCTCTTAATTGTGCCACCATAGCAGATCTGCAAAGCGTAGATTACATTCTTTATGGAAAATTAAAAGAAGCAAAGGATCAGATGAAAAAGGCGTAACCACCGCCTTTTTTTCCATCTTCAGACCGAGGTGACTTTTTTGAATTGTGATAAAATAGAAGGTAGAGGATATGTGTATGAGAAAATTTAAAATCTTTTTATTTATCGAAGCCTGTCTTTTGACGGGAGCTCTGATTTTGATGGTTTCAGAGCATTTTTCACGTTTTCTGCTGATTTTATTCCTCTTTTTGCTTTTGATTCGTTATTACACTGGTAAAGAGGGCAATAATCTTCTTTTAGTGGTGGCAACCATTCTCTTCTTTTTCATCGTCATGCTCAACCCTTTTGTGATTCTAGCTATTTTTGTTGCGGTCATCTATAGCCTCTTTCTTCTTTATCCGATGATGAACCAGGAAAAAGAGCAGACCAATTTGGTTTTTGAAGAAGTGGTGACGGTTAAGAAGGAGAAAAATCGTTGGTTTGGAAATCTCCATCATTTTTCAAGTTACCAGACTTGCAAGTTTGATGATATCAATCTCTTTCGCCTCATGGGTAAGGACACTATTCATCTGGAGAGGGTGATTCTAACCAATCATGACAATGTCATTATCCTCAGAAAGATGGTAGGAACGACCAAAATCATTGTACCTGTAGATGTGGAAGTCAGTCTCAGCGTTAACTGTCTCTATGGTGATTTGACTTTTTTCAATCAGCCCAAACGTGCTCTCCGCAATGAACACTATCATCAAGAAACAAGAGACTATCTCAAGAGTAATAAGAGTGTCAAGATTTTCTTGACCACTATGATTGGAGATGTGGAGGTGATCAGAGGATGAAAAAACAAGCCTATGTAATCATTGCTCTCCTCTCCGTCCTGTTTGTCTTATTTTTCTCTCACAGCTTGCTGGAAATCCTTGATTTTGACTGGTCTATTTTCTTACATGATGTCGAAAAAACAGAAAAATTTGTCTTTTTATTGTTGGTATTCAGCATGTCCATGACCTTTCTCTTAGCCCTGTTTTGGCGAGGTATCGAAGAGCTTTCTCTAAGAAAAATGCAGGCGAACCTTAAGCGTTTATTAGCAGGACAAGAAGTGGTTCAGCTTGCAGATCCAGATTTGGATGCCAGTTTCAAGTTCTTGTCAGGTAAACTTAACCTTTTGACAGAGGCTCTTCAAAAGGCTGAAAATCACAGCCTTGCTCAGGAAGAGGAAATCATCGAGAAGGAACGGAAGCGAATTGCTCGGGATTTGCACGATACAGTCAGTCAGGAGTTGTTTGCGGCTCACATGATTTTGTCAGGTGTCAGTCAGCAGGTTTTGAAATTGGATAAAGAAAAGATGCAGACCCAGTTGCAGAGTGTCACAGCTATTTTAGAAACCGCCCAGAAGGATTTGCGGGTTTTGCTCTTGCATTTGCGACCAGTTGAACTGGAGCAGAAGAGTCTGGTTGAAGGAATTCAGATTCTTTTAAAAGAGCTTGAGGACAAGAGTGATCTCAAGGTTAGTTTCAAGCAAAATGTGACGAAATTGCCTAAGAAAATCGAGGAGCATATTTTCCGTATCCTGCAAGAATTGATCAGCAATACCCTCCGCCATGCCCAGGCATCTTGTCTGGATGTCTATCTCTATCAGACAGATTTTGAATTGCAGCTGAAGGTGGTGGACAATGGGATTGGTTTCAAGTTAGGGAGTTTAGATGACTTGAGTTATGGACTGCGAAATATCAAAGAGAGGGTTGAAGATATGGCAGGGACGGTTCAGTTATTAACAGCTCCCAAGCAAGGGCTGGCAGTTGATATCCGTATTCCCCTGTTATGTAAGGAATGATAAAGGAGTAAAGATGAAAATTTTACTAGTAGATGACCACGAAATGGTCCGATTGGGATTGAAAAGCTACTTTGACCTCCAAGACGATGTAGAAGTTGTGGGCGAGGCAGCAAACGGGTCTCAAGGTATTGACTTAGCCTTGGAATTGCGTCCAGATGTCATTGTCATGGATATTGTCATGCCTGAGATGAATGGGATTGATGCGACCTTGGCCATCCTCAAAGAATGGCCTGAAGCCAAGATTTTGATTGTGAGCTCTTATTTGGACAATGAAAAAATCATGCCTGTCTTAAATGCTGGTGCTCGGGGCTATATGCTCAAGACTTCTAGTGCAGACGAATTGCTCCATGCTGTCCGTAAGGTGGCTGCTGGCGAGTTGGCTATTGAGCAAGAGGTCAGCAAGAAGGTCGAGTACCACCGCAATCACATAGAACTACATGAGGACTTGACTGCGCGTGAGCGAGATGTTCTCCAACTCATCGCCAAGGGCTACGAAAATCAGCGTATCGCAGACGAACTGTTTATCTCTCTCAAGACGGTCAAGACGCACGTGTCTAACATTCTTGCCAAACTTGAGGTTAGCGATCGTACCCAGGCTGCAGTCTATGCCTTTCAGCACCATTTGGTAGGGCAGGAGGACTTTTAATAGCTATGTAAAAATAATATTGGAGAAATGGCTGACCTTAGTATCAAAGAAGCAAGCAAGTACCTCTAGCGTGATTGAAAAGCGCATTCATTACTTGAAAAAAGTCGCCCATTTATGTTATAATAGACTGTATTTAAAAAATTTTAAGGAGAAATGACAGAATGTCTGTATCATTTGAAAACAAAGAAACAAACCGTGGTGTCTTGACTTTCACTATCTCTCAAGACCAAATCAAACCAGAATTGGACCGTGTCTTCAACTCAGTGAAGAAATCTCTTAATGTTCCAGGTTTCCGTAAAGGTCACCTTCCACGCCCTATCTTCGACAAGAAATTTGGTGAAGAATCACTTTATCAAGACGTTATGAACGCTCTTTTGCCAAACGCTTATGAAGCAGCTGTAAAAGAAGCTGGTCTTGAAGTCGTTGCACAACCAAAAATTGATGTAACTTCAATGGAAAAAGGTCAAGACTGGGTTATCACTGCTGAAGTCGTTACAAAACCTGAAGTAAAATTGGGTGACTACAAAAACCTTGAAGTATCAGTTGATCTAGAAAAAGAAGTAACTGACGCTGACGTTGAAGAGCGTATTGAACGCGAACGCAACAACTTGGCTGAATTGGTTATCAAAGAAGCTGCTGCTGAAAACGGCGACACTGTTGTCATCGACTTCGTTGGTTCTATCGACGGTGTTGAGTTCGACGGTGGAAAAGGTGAAAACTTCTCACTTGGACTTGGTTCAGGTCAATTCATCCCTGGTTTTGAAGACCAATTGGTAGGTCACTCAGCTGGCGAAACTGTTGACGTTATCGTAACATTCCCAGAAGACTACCAAGCAGAAGACCTTGCAGGTAAAGAAGCTAAATTCGTGACAACTATCCACGAAGTTAAAGCTAAAGAAGTTCCAGCTCTTGACGATGAACTTGCAAAAGATATCGACGAAGAAGTTGAAACACTTGCTGAATTGAAAGAAAAATACCGCAAAGAATTAGCTGCTGCTAAAGAAGAAGCTTACAAAGATGCAGTAGAAGGTGCAGCAATTGATAAAGCTGTAGAAAACGCTGAAATCGTAGAACTTCCAGAAGAAATGATTCACGAAGAAGTTCACCGCTCAGTAAACGAATTCCTTGGAAACTTGCAACGTCAAGGTATCAACCCTGACATGTACTTCCAAATCACTGGAACTACTCAAGAAGACCTTCACAAACAATACGAGGGAGAAGCTGAGTCACGTACTAAGACTAACCTTGTTATCGAAGCAGTTGCCAAAGCTGAAGGATTTGACGCTTCAGAAGAAGAAATCCAAAAAGAAATCGAGCAATTGGCAGCAGACTACAACATGGAAGTTGCTCAAGTACAAAGCTTGCTTTCAGCTGATATGTTGAAACACGATATCACAATCAAAAAAGCTGTTGAATTGATTACAAGCACAGCAACAGTAAAATAATTTTAATAAACAAAAATCCCACCTGAAAAGGTGGGTTTTATTATTTCGTGATTTAAATCCTGTATCTACAAGATAATCTAGTCAATAGTAGTAATGTTTATCTGCTGTCTCTTGAAAATTCTTGTGATAATCAGTATTCAAATAACATAGATCTGAAAAAAATTAAAGCAAGGCTTGTATGGCCTCTTCANTTTGTTTTGGGTCTTTTTTGGAAGAAAAGCGCTCAGAGACTTGCCCATCTCGACCAATGAGAAACTTAGCGAAATTCCATTCGATTCGTTTTCCTAGTGGTCCAGATTTCTGGTCTTTCAACCAAACATAGAGAGGATTTGCTTCCTTACCGTTGACTTTGACCTTGGCAAAACGAGGAAAAGTAGTATGATAGTGTAGGCTACAGAAACTATTGATTTCCTCTGCGCTACCGGGGGCTTGTCCCATAAACTGATTACAAGGGAAGTCTAAAATCTCAAATTCCTGATTTTGATAGCGGTCATAGAGTTCTTGGAGTCCTTGGTACTGGGGCGTTAAACCACATCCAGTAGCAGTATTGACAACCAAGAGAACCTTACCACGATAGGCATCTAATGGGGTTTCTTGATTGTCTTGGTTTAAGACTGAAAAATCGTATAATGAGGTCATTGTTTGCTTTTCTCTTTCTGCTTGGTATTTTTAGGAGTTTTTTCCTCCTGTAGGGATAGAAATCCGTAGGTCAGAGTTCCAAAAATGCTACCGATAATTAGACCATACATCAGTAAAGGAACACTTTTATCGAATTGCATGAGGAGCTTCACAAAATCTGAAAGGGACATCTGCTGAACGAAGACTTTATGAAAGATGAGTAGGATAAAGAGGCCAATCTGAAGACCGATAAACACCACCCAGCTTCGAAATTTGATTTGGCTTTTACTGTAGGTTTTGAGGATGATTTCTGACTTGTCATCTTTTTCCAGATGAAGTTCTTTGACGACTCTTTGAGTTTTTAAAGTAATGAAAAAAATGAGTCCAGAGTATACGTAGGGCATGGCATAGCGAACGGCTTCTATGAAGCGTCCAAATAATAGATAAAACAAGAAGAGAAAGAAGGAAGAATAAACGATTTGAACCATAGAACGGGCACAAGCCTTGTAGATAATTTCTTGCCGGCATTCATCAAAAGGGCCTTGGATGTGAAAGAGATTTCGAAGTAGGCGAGTGGTGAAGTCTTCTTTTTTCATGCTAGTAACCTCCTAAATGAGCGGTTTTACTGACTTTCTTTTACGAATTGATAGAGATAATAAAGATAAGTGATAGATGATAAGCTAGCGATAGTTAGCAGTATATAATATTTCCAATTGCTTGAAATGAGCGTCAGTTGTGGTAAAGATATAATCATAAAGCACAGTGCTAAGTTGAGTATGCGTGTTTTTTGGGAGTCAATCTTTAGATAAGTTAGTCCTTTGTTGAGGGCTGGAATAAAGACTAGAAGGAGGAATATCTCGCTGAATGGCAAGTTCCCTGAAACGATGATGAAGATGAGAAGAGAACTGAACAAAAGATGATAGGTAAGTAAAGTTAGTAATGATTTCATAGGTACCTCCTAATCCTGGTCTTTTTTAGCTCTTGCAATACGAAGTGAGTCGACAATATGTATCATCACTCCGAAAAAGAAAGCTCCCAGTATAGTTTTAAAAATATGTTTTGTATTTAGAAGAGAAGTGATAAAATTTGGATTTTCACTTGTTAGGGTATCAATGGGTTGAATTATAAAAAATATTATTGTTCCATAAATCGAACCTGCTTTCAGACCAGGATAACGTAACTGTTTCTTTTCTTTTTTCATAAGGCACCTCCTAATTCTCATCTTGATCTTTCTTAGCTTTTTCAATGCGACGGGAGATGAGGAACTGTATGCTTGCTCCGAAGAAGATAGAACCGAGAATGCTTGATACACCATTTCTTATAGTGAGAAGAGAATGGAAATAGTCCTGACCTTCACCTATGAGTATATGGAGAAGAGGAGTTATAAAAAACATCCATAGACCAAAGAACAAACCTGCTTTCAGACCTGGGTAATGTAGTTGCTTACTTTCTTTCTCACTCAGCATATCTGGATCAATAGCTGTAATCCCTGTTTTTTTCATTTGGTAGGTGACATAGCCAGCAGCGATGAGGGCAATCACTAAAATCAGAGGAGGATAGATTAGAGCCACTTCTTGAGGGTATTTATAGGCCAGAACGAGCGGAATAAGATTGCCGAAAATCATCAGATAAAAGAGGAAGATAAAGACTTGATTGCCGATACGATCGGCCTCGCGCCGTTTGTATTCATCAAGGGGATCAGAAATGCCGTATGTGCGTTTGATCAGTTTTTCAGTAAAGGTTTCTTTTTTCATGAGTTTGCTCCTTTTTTAAAAATCATCCTCCCAAAAGAGACTGTTTAGATCAGTTTGGAGGCTGCGGGCGAGATTGAGACAGAGTTCCAGGGTTGGATTGTACTTGTCGTTTTCAATCATATTGATGGTCTGTCTCGAGACACCGATATCCTTGGCTAGCTCGAGCTGGGAAATGCCCAGTTCCTTGCGAAATTCTTTCACACGATTCATCTGGTCTCCTTTCTGTTTTATGTCGTATATATTTGACTATATTATATTCTTCTATGAAATAGATGTCAAGCATATTTGACATATTTCTTAAAGAAATCTTACTTGTTTTTGTCCTATTTGTCTGACAAGTGCAAGCTGGTCGGATTTGTGGTAAAATAGATAAGATATGACAAAAGAATTTCATCATGTAACGGTCTTACTCCACGAAACGATTGATATGCTCGACGTAAAGCCTGACGGTATTTACGTTGATGCGACTTTGGGTGGAGCGGGCCATAGCGAATATTTATTAAGTAAATTAAGTGAAAAAGGCCATCTCTATGCCTTTGACCAGGACCAGAATGCTATTAACAATGCGCAAAAACGCTTGGCTCCCTACATTGAGAAGGGGATGGTGACTTTTATAAAGGATAACTTCCGTCATTTACAGGCACGTTTGCGCGAAGCTGGTGTTCAGGAAATTGATGGAATTTGTTATGACTTGGGAGTGTCTAGTCCTCAATTGGACCAGCGTGAGCGTGGTTTTTCTTATAAAAAGGATGCGCCACTGGACATGCGGATGAATCAGGAAGCTAGTCTGACAGCTTATGAAGTGGTGAACGACTATGACTATCATGACTTGGTTCGTATTTTCTTCAAATATGGCGAGGACAAATTCTCTAAACAGATTGCGCGTAAGATTGAACAAGCGCGTGAAGTCAAGCCAATCGAGACAACGACTGAGTTGGCAGAGATTATCAAGTCGGCTAAGCCTGCTAAGGAGCTCAAGAAGAAGGGCCATCCTGCTAAGCAGATCTTCCAGGCTATTCGGATTGAAGTCAATGATGAACTGGGAGCAGCAGATGAATCCATCCAGCAGGCTATGGAGATGTTGGCTCTAGATGGTAGAATTTCAGTGATTACCTTTCATTCATTAGAAGACCGCTTGACCAAGCAATTGTTCAAGGAGGCTTCAACAGTTGAAGTTCCCAAAGGTTTGCCTTTCATCCCAGATGATCTCAAGCCCAAGATGGAATTGGTATCCCGTAAGCCAATCTTGCCAAGTGCAGAAGAATTAGAAGCTAATAACCGCTCGCACTCAGCCAAGTTGCGCGTGGCCAGAAAAATTCACAAGTAAGAGGGGAAAAGATGGCAGATAAGAAAGAAACAACCAGTCAATTCTTGCAGAATCGTATAAAAAAATTCTCACGTGTAGAGAAGGCTTTTTATCTTTCTATCGCTTTTACAGCTCTCGTTTTAGCAGTGAGTATTATCTTTATGCAGACACGACTCTTGCAAGTGCAAAGTGATTTGACAAAAATCAATGCACAATTAGAGGAGAAGAAAACAGAGCTAGACGATGCTAAACAAGAAGTGAATGAATTGATTCGCCTAGAACGTTTGAAAGAAATAGCAAATCAAAAAGATTTGAAACTGAATAATGAAAATATCCGAGCAGCGGAGTAGTATATGAAGTGGACAGAAAAAATAATCCGATTTGCGGTAAGAAATCGTAAATCTCCAGTATTAAACCGTCGTAAAGTGGGGAGAAACCTTAGTTTATTGACAGTTATTCTTTTTTTGATATTTTTGATAAACTTTGCCCTTATCATTAGTACAGGTAATCGTTTTGGGACAGATTTAGTCAAAGAGGCTAAGAAAGTTCATCAAATTACTCGAACTGTCCCTGCTAGGAGAGGGACAATCTATGATCGAAATGGTACTCCTATTGCAGAAGACGCAACTTCCTATAATGTTTTCGCGATAATTGATGAAAAGTATAAATCGGCAAATGGTAAAATTCTTTATGTAGAAAAATCACAGTTTAATAAAGTGGCTGAAGTTTTTCATAAGTATTTAGATATAGATGAATCTTATGTAAATGCTCAGCTTTCACAGCTAAATCTTACTCAGGTTTCCTTTGGTGCAAAAGGTAATGGTATTACTTATGCAAATATGATGGCTATAAAGAAGGATCTAAAAGATGCTGGTATAGAAGGGGTTGATTTTACCACTAGTCCTAATAGAAGCTATCCTAATGGTCAATTTGCATCATCCTTTATTGGTTTAGCGCAACTCCATGAAAATGAGGATGGTAGTAAGAGTTTGTTAGGAACATCTGGTCTGGAGAGTTCGTTAAATACTATTCTTGCTGGGACAGACGGTATTATTACCTATGAAAAAGACCGTGTAGGAAATATCGTACCAGGTACTGAAGAAGCATCTCAACAAACAATAGACGGAAAAGATGTTTATACCACGATTTCCAGTCCTCTTCAATCCTTTATGGAAACCCAAATGGATGCTCTTCAAGAAAAGGTTAAAGGTAAATATGTGAATGCAACACTTGTAAGTGCTAAGACAGGTGAAATTCTTGCAACAACACAGCGCCCGACATTTGATGCAGATACTAAGGAAGGGCTTACCAAAGACTTTGTTTGGCGAGATATTCTGTATCAAAGTAATTACGAGCCAGGTTCAACAATGAAAGTCATGACACTAGCTTCTTCCATTGATAACAATACTTTCTCAGGTGGTGAATATTTCAACAATAGTAAATTAGAAATAGCAGATGCTACTATTCGAGATTGGGATGTTAATGATGGTTTGACGACTGGTGGGATGATGACTTTCTTACAAGGTTTCGCTCACTCCAGTAATGTTGGAATGAGTCTACTTGAACAAAAAATGGGAGATGCTACTTGGTTGGATTATCTAAACCGCTTTAAGTTTGGGGTGCCGACGCGTTTTGGTCTGACTGATGAGTATTCAGGTCAATTGCCTGCAGATAATATTGTTAATATTGCCATGAGTGCATTTGGTCAGGGGATTTCTGTAACGCAGACCCAGATGCTACGTGCTTTTACAGCTATTGCTAATGATGGAGTTATGCTAGAACCAAAGTTTATTAGTGCCCTGTATGATCCTAATAATCAGTCTGTACGTAAGTCACAAAAAGAAATAGTAGGAAATCCTGTTTCCAAAGAGGCAGCAAGCACAACTCGAAATCACATGATCTTAGTTGGAACGGATCCTTTTTACGGGACCATGTATAATCATCTAACAGGGAAACCAATCATAACAGTTCCCGGACAAAATGTGGCAGTTAAGTCAGGTACTGCTCAAATTGCGGATGAGAAAAATGGAGGATACTTAGTTGGTGCAACTAATTATATATTTTCAGTTGTATCAATGAATCCGGCGGAAAATCCTGATTTTATCTTATATGTGACTATTCAGCAGCCTGAGCATTATTCAGCTGTCCATTTGGGAGAGTTTGCCAATCCTATTTTAGAACGAGCTTCAGCTATGAAAGAATCTCTCAATCTTCAATCTCCTGCTAAGAATTTAGATCAAGTGACGACAGAATCTTCGTATGCAATGCCTAGTATCAAGGACATTTCACCTGGTGATTTGGCGGAAACCTTACGCCGAAACATTGTTCAGCCAATCGTTGTTGGTACTGGAACAAAGATTAAAGAGTCTTCTGTAGAAGAAGGAAAAGATCTTGCACCAAACCAACAAGTTCTCCTTTTATCTGATAAGGTAGAAGAAATTCCAGACATGTATGGCTGGAAAAAAGAGACTGCTGAGACATTTGCTAAATGGTTGGATATTGAATTGGAATTTGAAGGTTCAGGTTCTGTCGTTCAGCAACAAGATGTTCGTGCTAATACCTCTATAAAGAACATTAAAAATATTAAATTAACTTTAGGAGACTAATATGTTTATTTCCATTAGTGCTGGAATTGCGACCTTTTTACTAACTTTGGTAGGAATTCCGGCCTTTATCCAATTTTATAGAAAGGCGCAAATTACAGGCCAGCAGATGCATGAGGATGTCAAACAGCACCAGGCAAAAGCTGGGACTCCTACAATGGGGGGGCTTGTTTTCCTCATTACTGCAGTTGTGGTGAGTTTCCTCGTCGCTCTTTTTTCAAAACAATTGACCAATAATGTTGGTATGATTTTGTTTATTTTGGTCTTGTATGGCTTGGTTGGTTTTTTAGACGACTTTCTCAAGGTCTTCAGAAAGATCAATGAGGGGCTAAACCCCAAACAAAAATTGGCTCTTCAACTTCTAGGTGGTGTCATTTTCTACCTTTTCTATGAGCGTGGGGGCGATATGCTCTCTGTCTTTGGTTACCAAGTGCATCTAGGGATTTTCTATATTATCTTCGCTCTTTTCTGGCTAGTTGGTTTTTCAAACGCAGTGAACTTGACAGATGGTATTGACGGTTTAGCGAGTATTTCCGTTGTGATTAGTTTGTCTGCTTATGGAGTTATTGCCTATGTGCAAGGTCAGGTGGATATTCTTCTAGTGATTCTTGCCATGATCGGTGGTTTACTCGGTTTCTTTGTCTTTAACCATAAGCCTGCTAAGGTCTTTATGGGAGATGTGGGAAGTTTGGCTCTCGGTGGAATGCTGGCAGCTATTTCAATGGCTCTCCACCAAGAATGGACTCTCTTGATTATCGGAATTGTTTATGTTTTTGAAACAACTTCGGTTATGATGCAAGTCGGTTATTTCAAAATGACAGGTGGCAAACGTATTTTCCGTATGACGCCTGTACATCACCATTTCGAGCTTGGAGGACTGTCTGGTAAAGGAAATCCTTGGAGTGAGTGGAAGGTGGATTTTCTCTTTTGGGGAATAGGATTGTTTGCAAGTTTGTTGACATTATCAATCATGTATCTACTGTAACTTAAATAGGGCACTTAGCTAAATATCTCTAGTTTATCAATTCTAGTGAAATGAGCAGGGTAAATCTAGGTTTGAAAACTATTTAAAAAGCATTCAGATGTTTTATATAAAATCAAAAACAAGGGAATTGCTCTGACGTTAGAGTGATTCCCTTGTTTTGTTATGTGACTATTAGTCCGTCTCGCTCCGTCAGGTAAGGTTCATAGACGGGTGGTTATAATTTTCTATTCCAAAATATTTGTTCCCTCTTTAACACGCCAATGATAATCCGATAAAATAATATCTTCGAGGGAGTAGCTAGCCTGCCAGTCAAGATATTGTTTAGCTTTTGATGCGTCTGCTAGGACGCTGGCTGGGTCACCAGCACGGCGAGCAACAATTTCGTGTGGTATTTTTTGATTCAGTAATTCTTCAGCAGTTTTAAAGATTTCTTTGACGGTATAGCCTTTTTCAGTTCCTAAGTTAAAGATTTGAGAAGAACTGTTTTCTTGAAATAGGTAGTTCATTCCTTTAACATGAGCCTGTGCAAGATCCAAGACATGAATGTAATCTCGAATACATGAACCATCACGTGTATCATAGTCATCTCCAAATATTTTTAGGCTATCATTTTGTCCCAATGCGGTCTTGTTGATATTGGGAATGATGTGAGTTGGATTTTTCACACGTAGACCGTTTGAAGCATCCATTTCAGCCCCAGCTACATTAAAGTAACGGAAAATAACATATTTCCAATCGTAGCGATTGGCCATCCAGTAAATCATTCGTTCACCCATCAGTTTTGTCTCAGCATAAGGGTTGACAGGGTCGAGCAGGGTATCTTCAGTTGCTGGCTTGTCAATACAGTTATTACCATAGAGGGAAGCAGTCGAAGAGAACATGATTTTTTGAATACCAACTTCAGACAAGACTTTGAGAACTTGGTTCATACCAGCAACATTGGCAGTGAAGTATTTGCTTGGATTTTCAATACTTTCGCTCACAACAATCTCACCCGCACAATGGAGAACAGCATCAATCTTATTTTCTTCTAAGTAAGCTTTTAGGGCACTAGAATCATAAACATCTAGTTGCTTAAAGCTAGCACGACTATCCACAGCCGCTCGATTTCCTGTAGAGAGATTATCTAGAACATGTACCTGATAGCCGGCATTTAAAAGAGCTTTAACGGTATGGGAGCCAATGTAGCCAGCCCCACCTGTAACAAGAATTGTTTTGGTCATGATTTTTTCCTTTTCCTAGTTTTGTACTATTTTAAAGAAAGAAGAAGGCAAAGTCAACTATTTTCTGCAAATTTCATGAAAAACTGAACAAATATAGCATTGAATTGTTTTGTGTTTGGGAATTAATAGTTTGGTTGGTCTTGGAATAGTTCTTAGATTTCACCTCACATGCAAGAAAATACAAGCTTTTTCTAAGATACAGTAAGACTAAGATACTAATTTAGAAATCCACCTTCCCGCTATCCTTCTCCTATAAAAAGTGGTAAAATGGATGAAAGAAAGAAGGAACTGAAATGACAACATTATTTTCAAAAATCAAAGAAGTAACAGAACTTGCTGCGATCTCAGGTCATGAAGCACCTGTCCGTGCTTATCTTCGTGAAAAGTTGACACCGCACGTGGATGAAGTGGTGACAGATGGCTTGGGTGGTATTTTCGGAATTAAACATTCAGAAGCTGCGGATGCGCCACGCGTCTTGGTCGCTTCTCATATGGATGAAGTTGGTTTTATGGTCAGCGAGATTAAGCCAGATGGTACCTTCCGTGTGGTTGAAATTGGTGGCTGGAACCCCATGGTAGTCAGCAGCCAACGTTTCAAACTCCTGACTCGTGACGGTCGTGAAATTCCTGTGATTTCGGGTTCTGTCCCGCCACATTTGACTCGCGGAAAGGGCGGACCAACCATGCCTGCTATTGCAGATATCGTCTTTGATGGCGGTTTTGCGGATAAGGTTGAGGCAGAAAGTTTTGGCATCCGTCCTGGCGACACCATCGTACCAGATAGTTCTGCAATCTTAACAGCCAATGAAAAAAATATCATCTCAAAAGCTTGGGACAACCGCTACGGTGTGCTCATGGTTAGTGAGTTGGCAGAAGCCCTGTCAGGTCAAAAACTTGGCAATGAACTCTATCTGGGTTCTAACGTCCAAGAAGAAGTTGGTCTTCGTGGTGCTCATACATCTACAACCAAGTTTGATCCAGAAGTCTTCCTAGCAGTTGATTGCTCCCCAGCAGGTGATGTTTATGGCGGTCAAGGCAAGATTGGAGATGGAACCTTGATTCGTTTCTACGACCCAGGTCACTTGCTTCTCCCAGGTATGAAGGATTTCCTTTTGACAACGGCTGAAGAAGCTGGAATCAAGTACCAATACTACTGTGGTAAAGGCGGAACAGACGCTGGCGCAGCTCATTTGAAAAATGGTGGTGTCCCATCTACAACAATCGGTGTTTGCGCTCGTTATATCCATTCTCATCAAACCCTCTACGCTATGGATGACTTCCTAGAAGCTCAAGCTTTCTTGCAAGCCTTGGTGAAAAAATTGGATCGTTCAACAGTTGATTTGATTAAAAATTATTAAACTTAAGGAGGTGGTAGGGATGGTAGAACCAAACCTAGAAAGCCTTGTAAAAGATCTTTACAATCATGCTCGACATGATTTGAGTGAAGATTTAGTTGCTGCTCTCCTAGAGACTGCTAAAAAACTGCCTACTACAAATGAGCAATTGCTGGCAGTTCGTCTCTCAGGTCTGGTCAATCGTGAATTGCTCCTAAATCCCAAACATCCGGCACCTGAGTTGCTCAACTTAGCTCGCTTTATCAAAAGAGAAGAAGCAAAGTACAGAGGAACTGCGGCTTCTGCGATTATGTATGGGGAGCTCTTTAAAATGCTTTGATTCCATTGTGAATCAAAGCATTTTTCTATATGTTAGAAAAGCAATTCTAGATTAGGAAAAGAAAAAAGCCATCCTATTTAGGATAGCTTCTTGGTTCTTAGATTTGTTCAGCGATGACTTTTTCAGCTAGATTCATAGCGTGGTCAGATACACGAGTATAGTGGGAAATGATGTCGATAAAGTTGACCCCAGCTTGTGTTGAACACTCGCCCTTGTTGAGGCGTTTGATGTGGGTCTTTCTGAGAACACGTTCCATATTGTTGATTTCTTTATGGCGTTCAATCAGACTTTGAGCTTTTTCAATATCATTGTTTTCCACGCTATCAAGGGCATCCTTGATAAAGTCAGTGGTTTTTTGATAGATATCAGCTAGTTCTTGCAAAGCAGCTTCAGAAAACTCAACATTTTTACGTTGAAGATAGTCGGTCAGATTGATTAGGGCTTCTGCGTGGTCCCCAATCCGTTCCAAATCACGGGATGAGTCCAGGATGTTGGTGAGCACTTCACTTTCTTTCTGGCTAAGAGCCTCGCTTGAAAGAGTAATCAGGTAACGAGTTAATTTTTCATCAATGGTATTGATGGCTTCCTCTGTCTTGTGTCCTTTTTCAGCAACCTTTTCATTAAGGTCAATAATGTAGTTGTATGAAAGGTCAAAGGCTTTAGAAGCATAATTTCCCAAGTGAAGTAGTTCTTTCTTTGCATTTCCGAGAGCGATTGATGGAGCTTGTTTAATCAAATGCTCATCAAGATAGAGTGGCTCGTACTTGACAACTTCATCTTCACCAGGGATGAGTTTAGTTACAAAGTAGGCCAAGGCTCCGATGAATGGAAATTGTACAATGGTGTTACTTACGTTAAAGGCACCGTGAGAGAAGGCGATGGTCATCTCAGGTGAGAGGTGAAGGAGTGCCTGGAAGTACTCAATCATAGACGTAAATGGTCCTAATAAGATTAAGCAAAGAATAGTCCCTAAAACGTTAAAGGTAACGTGGGTTGCAGCAACGCGTTTTGCAGAGACATTGGCTCCAGCTGCCGCGATGATAACTGTTAGGGTTGTCCCGATATTATCCCCGAAGAGAACTGGTAGCGAACCTTTAAGGTCAAGGAATCCACCTGCATAGAGCCCTTGCAAAATCCCGATTGTCGCAGAAGAAGCTTGGATGAGGACGGTAATCACTGCACCGGCAAAAACTCCTAACACAGGATTTTGTCCCAAGGTTACCATGTATTCCTTGAATTGTGGTAAATCTTTAAGAGGACTCATACCGGCACTGATGAGGTTGAGGGCGTAGAAGATGCCCCCTACACCAAACAGGATGCGTCCGATATTGTTTGCTGTTCTATTTTTGGTAAAGAAGAGGAACATGGTCCCAAGGAAAATCAGGGGTAAAGCATACTCACCAAGCTTGAAACCGATGATAAAGGAAGTAACTGTGGTTCCGATGTTGGCTCCCATGATAATTCCGATAGCCTGTCTAAGAGTGAGAAGACTAGCGCTGACCAGTCCAACAGTGATAACTGTAACCCCTGTACTTGACTGAATCAGGGCAGTCACGACAATTCCGACTAGAACACCTAAAAAGGGATTGCTAGTGTACTTGTCAATGTAAAAACGAAGGCGATCTCCAGCAGCTTGTTGCAAACCGTCTCCCATGGTCTTGATACTATATAAGAATAGTCCCAGACCACCTAAAAAGTGAAATAAAATTTCCTGCCAATTAATGGACATTTCTTTTTCCTCCGAAAAATAATAACGGAATTTCTCCTATTCTATTTTAAAGGATAAAAGTAAATCTAACAAGTGTTAAGGTCAGATTTGTGAAGAAAACTAGTGAGTGGATGGGGATTTTACAGCAATTAGATAAAGATAGGGCTTACATTCGAAAAAGCGCCAAAAAGCTGGAAACATTTGCCTATAGCTATTGACAAAAGTGAAAGAATCAGATAGAATAGTAAAGTATGTTTAGTAACTGATCACTTTATAGCCGGCTAAACGAATACAAAATCTATGAGGAGGTATTCATCGTGAAACGTACTTATCAACCAAGTAAACTTCGTCGTGCGCGCAAACACGGATTCCGTAACCGTATGTCAACTAAAAACGGTCGTCGCGTATTGGCAGCTCGTCGTCGTAAAGGACGCAAAGTTTTGGCTGCATAATCCAAACGAACCATAACAAAAATCAGTAGGAACTCGAGTCTACTGATTTTTATTTTTGTAAAAAAGTTCAAAAAGGCTTTATATTTTTGCTCAAATGGTGTATAATATTTCACATACTGTAAAAAATGGAGAATAATCATGAAGAAATCAAAAGTTATGCTTTTTGGAGCTATGGCTTTGACAGCAGGTCTAGCTCTAGCGGCATGTGGGTCTTCCCAATCAAGTAATGCAGACAAGACGTACTCTTATATCTTTGTCAATAACCCAGATACCTTGGATTATATTACCTCTACACGAGATTCTACATCTAGTATCACAACCAACTTGGTTGATGGGTTGTTGGAAAATGACCAGTACGGCAATCTCATTCCCTCTATGGCTGAGTCATGGACTGTGTCAAAAGATGGCTTGACTTACACCTATAAGATCCGTCAGGGGGCTAAATGGTACACTTCTGAAGGAGAAGAGTATGCGGATGTAACAGCTCATGACTTTGTGACTGGTCTCAAGTATGCGGCTGATAAAAAGGCTGAAAACTTGTACTTGGTACAAGACTCTATCAAAGGGCTAGCAGACTATGTTGAAGGGAAATCATCCGATTTTGGAACTGTTGGTGTTAAGGAAGTGGATGATTACACACTCCAATACACCCTCAATCAACCTGAGACTTATTGGAACTCTAAAACAACAGCAAGTATCCTTAATCCTGTAAATGAAGCCTTCTTGAAGTCTAAGGGAGATGACTTTGGAAGTGTGACACCATCAAGTATCTTGTCAAATGGTCCTTACTTGTTTAAATCTTTCACCTCAAAATCTTTGATTGAACTGGACAAAAACCCTAATTACTGGGATAAGGATAATGTTAAAATCGAGAAAGTGAAACTTTCTTTCTTTGACGGTTCTGACCAAGACAGCATTGCAAGAGGTTTCTTGGATGGTAACTATACTGATGGCCGTATCTTCCCAACAAGCTCAGTCTTTGCTGAACTCAAGAAGGGAAATGAGGACAAGATTACCTACACACCACAAAACTCAGTTACTTTCTACTATCTTTTCAACGTGAATCGTCAAAGCTACAAGCAAACTATGAAACATTCTGATAAGGAAAAGACAGATTCACGCGCAGCTATGCAGAATAAAGATTTCCGTCAGGCTATCAACTTTGCCTTTGACCGTCATGCCTATGCGGCGCAGACAAATGGTGAAGATGGGGCAGACCGTATCTTGCGTAACACGGTTACACCAAGTGACTTTGTCCAAGTTGGTGATAAGAACTTCGGTGATGTTGTTAATGAGAAAATTGTCAACTACGGTAAAGATTGGGCAAATATCAATCTAAACGATGGTAAGCAAGCCTTCTTGAATCCTGAAAAGGCCAAAGAGAAGTTTGCCAAGGCAAAAGAAAGTCTGCAAGCTCAAGGAGTAACCTTCCCAATTCATTTGGATATGCCAGTTGACCAGACTGCTAAGTTGGATGTGCAACAGGCTGGATCGTTCAAACAAACAGTGGAAGAAACTCTTGGTAAGGAGAATGTAGTTATCGATGTTATCCAACTTTCTCCAGATGAAAAAGACCAGGCAACCTACTTTGCAGATACAGCAGAACAAAAAGACTACGATATCGACATCTCGGGATGGGGTGGAGATTACTCAGATCCTAAGACTTACCTAGCCATCCTTGATCCAGAGACAGGTTCTCAGTTGAAAAACATGGGCTTGTCTGAAGGAAAAGACAAGGAAGTTAAGGACAAGATTGGTCTTTCTGACTATAAGAAACTCTTGGATCAGGCTGATACAGAAATAACAGATACTCAAGCTCGCTATGAAAAATATGCTGAAGCCCAAGCTTGGTTGACAGATAGTGCCCTCTTCCTACCAGTTCAAAGTGGTGGAGCTAACCCAATCTTCCGTAAGACTGTACCGTTTACAGGACCATTCTCATTCGTTGGTCATAAGGGAAATGCAGACAACTACAAATATGTTGAATTGCAAAAAGAGCCAGTAACTGCTAAACAGTACCAGGAACTCTATGAAAAATGGCTGAAAGAAAAAGCTGAGTCAAATAAAAAAGCTCAGGAAGATTTAGCTAACCACATTCAATAATATTCCTAGTCATGCTTTTCAGTTAAGCATAGTGACTGGATTCAGAAAAAGGCCTTACCAGATACTTATTGGTTCTGGTAAGGCCTTTTCTTTATTCTTTTAAGTGATAAGAGTAGCTAGCGACAACGACGTCTTGGTGCCAACGGAGTGCATATTTGAGTTTGAGACTCATCTGATTGTGTAGAATATTTTGCCAAGGTTTATTAGGGATAAACTGGGGTACCAGAACAGTGACTGTATAGTTCTTTTTCTGGGCATCCTCAGAGATTCGTTTGACATACTTGACAGTAGGGGTGATGATGTCACGATAGCTAGTTTTGATATTTTTCAGAGTAATGGTTGGGAAGTAATCGGCAAATTCTTGGAGAATCTCTTGGTCTTTCTCTACTGTTTCCTTAGTAGAAATGTGCATGGCTAGGACTTCATCTCCGATACTTTGAGCGTAGTTAATGGCTCCGACGCTAACTCGGGTGACATTTCCTACTAGGACCAGAACCAGATTACCGTCATAAGTACGTTTTTCGATTCCTTCATAGAGTCGCAGTTGTTGGGCTACTTTTTGGTAATGACTGTGAATTGCCAAGAAGAGTAGGGTGAGTACGAGAATAATCGGGAAGAAAGGCCAGATATCACTGAGACGGAAAAAGAGCAAGATTAGTACAATCGCGTAGCAAATGATTGCCCCAATGATATTAGCAAGAGCAGGTTTTAAGAAATTTGCTCCTTTTTCCTTTTTCCAATGACGAATCATCCCAGTCTGAGATAGGGCGAAGGGAACGAAGACTCCGATAGTATAAAGAGGAATCAAGCGTTCTGTATTGCCATTAAAAATGAGAAGAAGAATCATAGCTCCAAAAGCCAGAGTTAAAATTCCATTGGAGTAGCCTAGGCGGTCTCCTTTTTCCATAAAGAGATGGGGCATGTATTTGTTTTTAGCCATATTGTAAGCTAGCATAGGGAAGGCTGAAAAGCCAGTATTTGCAGCTACGGCTAAAATCAAGGCTGTGGAGAATTGGAAGATATAATAGCCAAGGTGTCCTAAGAAGGAGTTGCCAAGGATACCTTGAGCCATCTGTGAAAGAATAGTTTCTCCGTGTTGAGGCAGAATCCCCATCCAGTAGTTTAGGAAGGTAATGCCTGCAAAAAGAAAACCTAAAATCAAGGCCATGATGGTCAAGGTTTGAGCGGCATTCTTTTCTTTCGGAGCCTTGAAAAAGGGAACGGCATTTGAAATAGCTTCAACCCCTGTCAAAGAGGCAGAGCCGCTGGTAAAGGCTCTTAGAATGAGAACTATAGACAGGCTCGGAACAGCATGCCCAATAGGTGAAGTTGCCTGATAGCTGAGAGACCCTGTCATTAGTTGAAAGATTCCGTAGAGCAAGAGAAAGATAGTACTGATGATAAAGAGATAGACAGGAATCATCAGTGAACTGGCAGATTCTTTTAAGCCCCGTAAATTCAAGAGCATAAGCAAACAAACTAGAAAAATGGAAATGTGGAGGTTGTAAGGGTGGAGAGCAGGGAGAGCTGCTGTGATAGCGTCGGCTCCAGATGACACCGATACCGCCACAGTCAGCATGTAGTCAACCAGCAGACTACCTCCAGCAATTAAGCCAAGTTCGGGAGATAGATTTTCTCGAGTAACCATATAGGCCCCTCCTCCTTGAGGGTAGGCATGGATGATTTGACGGTAGGAGACGGTCAGGCTAGCTAGGAGCAGGAGGACAAAGAGGCCGATAGGAAGACTCCACCATATCGCAAGAGGAGAGAGACTAGCCAAGACGAGGACTACTTGCTCAGGCCCATAGGCAATGGAAGATAGGGCGTCGCTTGACAACATGGCCAAGGCCTGCATTTTTCCCAGCAGACCTCCCTCGCCTTCTGTTAAGGACTTAAGAGGACGACCGATAAAGGTCTGTTTTAATTTTGTAAACATGGTATTTTCCTTTACTGAAAATTTCAATAAGTGCTATTATACTGCTTTGAAAAAATAGCGTCAAGAGATGACAATAGATTTTAGAATATTTTTTACAGATGAGGAGAGAGGATAGTTTTTTGGTATAATAGAAGATAGAAAACGAGGTTAGAAGAGATGATTTTTGATACACATACACACTTGAATGTAGAAGAATTTGCAGGTCGTGAGGCAGAAGAAATTACCTTGGCTGCTGAGATGGGTGTGACACAGATGAATATTGTTGGTTTTGATCAACCGACGATTGAGCGTGCTTTGGAGTTGGTAGATGAGTATGACCACCTCTATGCGACTATCGGTTGGCATCCGACAGAAGCAGGGACTTACACGGAGGAAGTCGAGGTTTACTTGTTGGATAAGTTAAAACATCCAAAGGTTGTGGCTCTAGGTGAAATTGGCTTAGACTACCATTGGATGACAGCGCCAAAAGAGGTGCAGGAGCAGGTTTTTCGGCGTCAGATTCAGCTATCTAAGGACTTGAATTTGCCTTTTGTTGTCCACACCCGTGATGCGCTGGAAGATACCTATGAGATTATCAAAAGTGAGGGCGTTGGTCCTCGTGGTGGCATCATGCATTCCTTTTCAGGAACTCTTGAATGGGCAGAGAAGTTTGTCGCGATTGGCATGACTATTTCCTTCTCAGGAGTGGTGACTTTTAAGAAGGCAACTGACATCCAAGAAGCAGCTAAAGAGTTACCTTTGGACAAGATTTTGGTAGAGACAGATGCGCCTTACTTGGCTCCTGTTCCTAAACGGGGTCGTGAAAATAAAACAGCCTACACTCGCTATGTAGTGGACTTTATCGCTGACTTGCGTGGCATGACGGCAGAAGAGCTAGCGGCGGTAACAACTGCAAATGCAGAACGAATTTTTGGATTGGACAGCAAGTAATGAAAGAAAAAATTTCCCAAGTTATCGTGGTCGAAGGGCGCGATGATACGGCCAATCTCAAACGCTATTTCGATGTAGAGACCTATGAGACACGAGGTTCTGCCATCAATGAGCAGGATCTAGAGCGGATTCAGCGCTTGCACCAACGTCATGGAGTCATTGTCTTTACAGACCCAGATTTTAATGGGGAGCGGATTCGTCGCATGATTATGACGGCCATTCCAACAGTTCAGCATGCCTTCCTCAAACGAGGTGAAGCTGTTCCCAAGTCCAAGACCAAGGGGCGTTCTCTGGGAATTGAGCATGCCAGCTATGAAGACCTGAAAACGGCTCTCGCTCAGGTGACAGAACAATTTGAACATGAGAGTCAGTTTGACATCAGTCGTAGCGACTTGATTCGCCTTGGCTTTCTAGCAGGAGCAGATAGTCGTAAGCGACGAGAATATCTAGGAGAAGCTCTCCGAATCGGCTATTCTAACGGCAAGCAACTCCTCAAGCGCTTAGAGTTGTTTGGGGTCACCTTGGCAGAAGTGGAAGATGCCATAAAATCGTATGAGAATAGCTAAGCAGCCCCCAAATACAAGGGGAATGTGTTACAATAGAAGTAACAGATAATAGAAAAGAGAATAAATGAGAATTGCAGATTACAGCGTGACCAAGGCAGTACTGGAGCGTCACGGTTTTACCTTTAAAAAGTCCTTTGGGCAAAATTTCTTGACCGATACCAATATCCTACAAAAAATCGTGAATACGGCTGAAATTGATGACCAGGTTAATGTTATCGAAATTGGGCCAGGGATTGGTGCCTTGACGGAGTTTCTGGCTGAGCGTGCAGCAGAGGTCATGGCTTTTGAGATTGACCACCGTTTGGTGCCGATTTTGGCAGATACCTTGTGTGATTTTGATAATGTGACCGTGCTCAACGAGGACATTCTTAAAGTTGATTTGGCGCAACATATCCAGAATTTTAAAAATCCTGACCTGCCAATCAAGGTAGTAGCCAACTTGCCTTACTACATCACGACACCTATTCTCATGCACTTGATCGAAAGTGGGATTCCTTTTAGTGAGTTTGTCGTCATGATGCAAAAGGAAGTGGCGGACCGCATTTCAGCCCAGCCAAACACCAAGGCTTATGGTAGCTTGTCGATTGCGGTTCAGTACTACATGACTGCCAAGGTTGCCTTCATCGTGCCTCGTACGGTCTTTGTGCCAGCGCCAAATGTGGACTCAGCCATCTTGAAAATGGTGCGCCGTCCAGAGCCAGCTGTAGCAGTGGAAGACGAGAACTTCTTCTTTAAGGTTTCTAAGGCAAGTTTTACCCATCGCCGCAAGACCTTGTGGAATAATTTGACAGGCTACTTTGGAAAGACTGAAGAAGTTAAGGACAAGCTGACCAAGGCCTTGGACCAAGCAGGTTTGTCACCAAGTGTACGTGGGGAAGCTCTCAGCTTGGCAGAATTTGCCAGCCTAGCAGATGCACTTAAAGGGCAAGGACTCTAAGATGCAGGGACAAATCATTAAAGCCTTGGCGGGGTTCTACTATGTAGAAAGTGATGGCCAGGTCTATCAAACACGCGCGCGTGGGAATTTCCGTAAAAAAGGCCATACCCCTTACGTTGGGGATTTGGTCGACTTTTCTGCCGAGGAAAATTCAGAAGGCTATATTCTCAAGATTCACGAACGGAAAAACAGTCTGGTCCGTCCGCCCATTGTCAATATTGACCAAGCTGTAGTAATCATGTCCGTCAAGGAACCTGATTTTAACAGCAATTTGCTGGATCGTTTCTTGGTTCTCTTGGAGCACAAGGGTATTCATCCCATCGTCTATATTTCCAAAATGGATTTGTTGGAAGATAGAGGAGAACTGGATTTTTATGAACAGACTTATGGTGATATCGGCTATGACTTTGTGACCAGTAAAGAAGAACTCTTGCCTTTGTTAACAGGCAAGGTTACAGTCTTTATGGGGCAGACAGGTGTTGGGAAGTCAACTCTTCTCAATAAAATCGCACCAGATCTCAATCTTGAAACAGGAGAAATTTCAGACAGTCTGGGTCGTGGTCGCCATACTACTCGAGCTGTTAGTTTTTACAACCTTAATGGGGGCAAAATCGCGGATACACCAGGTTTTTCATCACTGGATTATGAAGTATCAACGGCGGAAGACCTCAATCAGGCCTTCCCAGAGATTGCTAGTGTCAGCCGAGATTGTAAGTTCCGAACTTGTACCCATACCCATGAGCCTTCTTGTGCGGTCAAGCCAGCTGTTGAAGAGGGTATCATTGCGTCCTTCCGTTTTGACAACTACCTACAATTTCTCAGTGAAATTGAAAATCGCAGAGAAACTTATAAAAAAGTCAGCAAAAAAATTCCAAAATAAGGAGAAACCTATGTCTCAATACAAGATTGCTCCGTCAATTCTGGCAGCAGATTATGCCAACTTTGAACGTGAAATCAAACGCCTAGAAGCAACTGGGGCAGAGTATGCCCATATCGATATCATGGATGGCCATTTTGTCCCGCAAATCAGTTTTGGTGCAGGTGTGGTTGAAGCTCTTCGTCCTCATAGTAAGATGGTCTTCGACTGCCACTTGATGGTAGCTAATCCAGAGCATCATTTAGAAGACTTTGCGCGTGCAGGAGCGGATATCATTAGTATCCATGTGGAAGCAACGCCTCATATTCATGGTGCCCTCCAAAAAATTCGTTCACTCGGTGTCAAGCCATCAGTTGTCATCAATCCTGGTACGCCTGTTGAAGCTATCAAGCACGTGCTTCACCTAGTTGACCAAGTTTTAGTTATGACAGTTAACCCTGGCTTCGGTGGACAAGCTTTTCTACCTGAAACCATGGATAAGGTTCGTGAGTTGGTTGCACTTCGTAAGGAAAAAGATTTGAACTTTGAAATCGAAGTGGATGGTGGGATTGATGATAAAACGATTGCTCAAGCTAAAGAAGCTGGTGCGACTGTTTTTGTAGCAGGTTCCTATGTCTTTAAGGGAGATGTCAATGAGCGAGTACAAACTCTCAGAAAACAACTGGACTAGGGTTGCCGTTTTTGCTGGTGGAGACCGTGGTCATTATCGGACAGATTTTGATTGCTTTGTCGGAGTGGATAGAGGTTCGCTTTGGGTCTTGGAGGAAGACCTTCCTCTTACTCTAGCGGTTGGAGATTTTGATTCTGTGACGGAAGAAGAGCGACAGGTGATTCAAAAACGTGCCCAGTATTTTGTCCAAGCCCAACCAGAAAAAGATGATACAGATTTGGAATTGGCTCTCTTAACCATCTTTGAGCAAAATCCTCAGGCTGAGGTTACTATTTTTGGTGCTTTGGGTGGCCGTATTGACCACATGCTGGCCAATGTCTTTCTGCCTAGCAATCCCAAGTTAGCACCCTATATGCGCCAGATAGCGATTGAGGATGGGCAAAACTTGATTACTTATTGTCCAGAAGGGACCAGTCAGCTACATCCCCGTTCAGACTACGACTATCTAGCCTTTATGCCAGTTCGAGATAGCCAGCTGACCATTCTTGGTGCCAAGTATGAGTTGACAGAGGAAAATTTTTTCTTTAAAAAAGTGTATGCTTCTAACGAATATATAGATAGGGAAGTTTCGGTAACTTGCCCAGATGGCTATGTGGTCGTGCTGCATAGCAAGGACAGGAGGTAGGATGGAAAGTTTACTTGTTCTATTATTGATTGCCAACCTAGCTGGCCTCTTTCTGATTTGGCAAAGGCAGGATAAGCAGGAAAAACATCTAGCCAAGAGCTTGGAGGATCAGGCAGATCATTTGTCAGACCAGTTGGATTACCGTTTTGAACAAGCCAGACAAGCCAGCCAGTTAGATCAAAAATATTTGGAAGTGGCTGTCAGTGACCGTTTGCAAGAAGTGCGAATTGAATTGCACCAAGGTCTGACTCAGGTCCGTCAAGAAATGACAGATAATCTCCTCCAAACCAGAGACAAGACCGATCAACGTCTCCAAGCCTTGCAGGAATCAAATGAGCAACGTTTGGAACAAATGCGCCAGACGGTCGAAGAAAAACTAGAAAAGACATTGCAGACACGCTTGCAGGCTTCCTTTGAGACAGTTTCCAAACAACTGGAGTCTGTCAATCGTGGTCTTGGAGAAATGCAGACAGTTGCCCGTGATGTCGGCGCCCTCAACAAGGTTCTCTCTGGAACCAAAACACGAGGGATACTGGGAGAATTGCAACTGGGGCAAATCATCGAAGACATCATGACCCCTGCCCAGTACGAACGAGAATATGCAACGGTTGAAAACTCCAGTGAACGAGTGGAGTATGCCATTAAGTTGCCTGGACAGGGTGACCAGGAATATGTCTACTTACCGATTGACTCCAAGTTTCCACTGGCAGATTATTACCGTCTAGAAGAAGCCTATGAAGCAGGTGACAAGGATGAGATTGAACGCTGTCGTAAGTCGCTCCTAGCAAGCGTCAAACGATTTGCCAAGGATATCAAGAGCAAGTACATAGCACCGCCTCGGACGACCAATTTTGGAGTTTTGTTTGTTCCGACAGAAGGTCTCTACTCAGAAATCGTCCGAAATCCGGTCTTCTTTGATGACTTGAGACGGGAGGA
The DNA here is from genome assembly GCF_003942965.1 of Streptococcus mitis. GTDB lineage: Bacteria > Bacillota > Bacilli > Lactobacillales > Streptococcaceae > Streptococcus > Streptococcus mitis_BH. The sequence continues at coordinate 54,316 of NZ_RJOG01000004.1, forward strand.
GCAGATTATTGTCGCAGGTCCAAGTACCCTATCAGCTTTGCTCAACTCCCTATCGGTTGGCTTCAAGACTCTCAATATCCAAAAGAGTGCCGACCATATCAGCAAGACTCTTGCTAGCGTTAAGACCGAGTTTGGCAAGTTCGGTGGCATTCTGGTTAAGGCACAAAAACATCTCCAACATGCCTCTGGCAATATTGATGAATTATTAAACCGTCGTACCACAGCTATCGAGCGGACGCTCCGTCACATTGAGTTGTCAGAAGGTGAGCCTGCGCTTGATCTACTCCATTTCCAAGAAAATGAGGAAGAATATGAAGATTAGTCACATGAAAAAAGATGAGCTGTTTGAAGGCTTTTACCTAATCAAGTCAGCTGACCTGAGGCAAACTCGAGCTGGGAAAAACTACCTAGCCTTTACCTTCCAAGATGATAGTGGCGAGATTGAAGGAAAACTCTGGGATGCCCAACCTCATAACGTTGAGGCCTTTACCGCAGGTAAGGTTGTCCACATGAAAGGACGCCGAGAAGTTTATAACAACACCCCTCAAGTCAATCAAATTACTCTCCGCTTGCCTCAACCTGGTGAACCTAATGATCCAGCTGATTTCAAGGTCAAGTCACCAGTTGATGTCAAGGAAATCCGTGACTACATGTCGCAAATGATTTTTAAAATTGAAAATCCTGTCTGGCAACGGATTGTCCGAAATCTTTACACCAAGTACGACAAGGAGTTTTACTCCTATCCAGCTGCCAAGACCAACCACCATGCCTTTGAAACGGGTTTGGCCTATCATACGGCAACCATGGTGCGTTTGGCAGATGCTATTAGCGAAGTCTATCCTCAACTTAATAAGAGTCTGCTCTATGCGGGTATTATGCTGCATGACTTGGCTAAGGTCATCGAGTTGACGGGACCAGACCAGACCGAGTACACAGTGCGAGGCAATCTTCTTGGCCATATCGCTCTGATTGATAGTGAAATTACCAAGACAGTGATGGAACTCGGCATCGATGATACCAAAGAAGAAGTCGTTCTGCTCCGCCACGTCATCCTCAGTCACCATGGCTTACTTGAGTATGGAAGTCCAGTTCGTCCACGCATTATGGAAGCAGAGATTATCCATATGATTGACAATCTGGATGCAAGCATGATGATGATGTCAACAGCTCTTGCTTTGGTGGATAAGGGAGAGATGACCAATAAAATCTTCGCTATGGACAATCGTTCCTTCTATAAACCAGATTTAGATTAATAATTTAAGAAAAACGAGCATTTTTAGGATAAGAATGTTCGTTTTTTTATGTGAATATGGTATAATAGATAAAATATCAAAATTAAATGAAGTGGGAAATAGAAATGAAATTAAGAAGAAGTGATCGGATGGTTGTCATTTCCAACTATTTGATTAATAATCCTTATAAACTAACTAGTCTCAATACTTTTGCTGAAAAGTATGAATCTGCTAAATCATCTATCTCAGAGGATATCGTCATTATCAAACGCGCCTTTGAGGAAATTGAAATCGGTCATATCCAGACCGTAACTGGTGCTGGTGGTGGTGTCATTTTCACACCATCAATCTCAAGCCATGATGCCAAGGAAATGGTTGAGGACTTGCGTGCCAAGTTGTCAGAAAGTGACCGTATCTTGCCAGGTGGCTATATCTACTTGTCAGATTTGCTTAGCACACCAGCTATCTTGAAAAATATTGGTCGCATTATTGCCAAGAGCTTTATGGACCAAAAAATTGATGCGGTTATGACAGTAGCGACTAAGGGTGTTCCACTTGCAAATGCAGTTGCTAATGTCCTCAATGTTCCTTTTGTTATTGTGCGCCGTGACCTGAAAATTACCGAAGGTTCAACTGTCAGCGTCAACTATGTTTCAGGTTCAAGTGGTGACCGTATCGAGAAAATGTTCCTTTCAAAACGTAGTCTCAAGGCAGGTAGCCGTGTCTTGATTGTGGATGACTTCTTGAAAGGTGGCGGAACTGTCAATGGGATGATCAGCCTCTTGCGTGAGTTTGATTCAGAATTGGCAGGTGTAGCGGTCTTTGCGGATAATGCCCAAGAAGAGCGTGAAAAGCAATTTGACTACAAGTCACTCTTGAAAGTAACCAATATTGATGTCAAGAACCAAGCCATCGATGTTGAGGTTGGCAATATCTTTGACGAAGATAAATAAGAGATAGAACTAAAGGTTGGAACGATTGTCCCAGCCTTTCTTTGCAAATAGAATAGAAGGAAGCTTATGAAAACACCATTTATCAATAAAGAAGACTTAGAAAAGATTGCTGCCGAGTTCCCAACTCCCTTTCACTTGTATGATGAGAAGGGAATTCGTGAAAAGGCAAGGGCCGTCAACCAAGCATTTTCATGGAACAAGGGCTTTAAGGAATATTTTGCAGTTAAGGCTACTCCAACACCAGCTATTTTGAAAATTCTCCAAGAGGAAGGCTGCGGTGTGGACTGCTCTAGTTATGTAGAACTTTTGATGAGTCATAAACTAGATTTCCCTGGTTCTGAGATTATGTTCTCTTCAAACAATACGCCAGACAAGGAATATGCCTATGCGCGTGAATTGGGTGCGACCATTAACTTGGATGCCTTTGAAGATATTGAACATCTAGAGCGTGCAGTAGGCATTCCCGAAATTATCTCTTGTCGTTACAATCCTGGAGGCGTTTTTGAGCTAGGAACAGACATTATGGACAATCCTGGAGAAGCCAAGTTTGGTATGACCAAGGACCAGCTCTTTGAAGCTTTTGCCATCTTGAAGGAAAAAGGAGCCAAGACTTTTGGAATTCACTCCTTCCTAGCGTCTAATACTGTTACCCATCTCTATTATCCAGAGTTGGCTCGTCAGCTTTTTGAATTGGCTGTTGAAATCAAGGAAAGGTTGGGCATTTCGCTAGACTTTATCAATCTTTCTGGCGGTATTGGTGTTAACTATCGTCCAGACCAGGAGCCAAATGATATCGTCTTGATTGGCGAGGGGGTTCGTAAGGTTTATGAAGAAGTTCTTACGCCAGTAGGTCTTGGTCAGGTCAAGATTTTCACTGAATTGGGTCGCTTTATGCTAGCCCCTCACGGTGCTTTGGTCACAAGAGTGACTCATAAGAAAAAAACCTACCGTACTTATCTGGGTGTGGATGCATCAGCAGTCAACCTCATGCGTCCAGCCATGTATGGAGCCTACCATCATATTACTAACGTGACACATCCAGATGGACCAGCTGAAGTGGTAGATGTGGTTGGTTCACTCTGTGAAAACAATGATAAATTTGCAGTGAATCGCGAACTGCCTCATACAGAAATCGGTGATTTGCTGGTCATTCATGATACAGGTGCCCACGGATTTTCAATGGGCTATCAGTATAATGCCAAACTTCGTTCTGCGGAAATCCTCTATACCGAAGAAGGCAAAGCCCGCCAAATCCGCCGTGCAGAGCGCCCTGAGGACTATTTTGCAACCTTGTATGGCTTTGATTTTGAAGAATAAAATGATAAGTAATTGAAAATGAAATTGAAAAACAGATTGCTTTCTAAAAAATAGGCAAAAATCTTGTTTTTCTTTCAAGTCATGATATAATAAAACTATAAAACGTTTTCAAGGAAGGTAACGATATGTCTGAAGAAACAATTGATTATGGACAAGTGACAGGAATGGTGCATTCGACAGAAAGCTTTGGGTCGGTAGATGGGCCTGGTATTCGCTTTATTGTCTTTTTGCAAGGCTGTCACATGCGTTGCCAGTATTGCCACAACCCGGATACTTGGGCGATGGAGTCCAATAAATCACGTGAACGGACGGTAGATGATGTCTTGGCAGAGGCCTTGCGCTACCGCGGTTTCTGGGGAAATAAGGGCGGTATTACAGTCAGTGGAGGAGAAGCCCTCTTGCAGATTGATTTCCTGATTGCCCTCTTCACTAAGGCTAAGGAACAAGGAATCCACTGTACTTTGGACACCTGTGCCCTTCCATTCCGTAATAAACCACGTTACCTTGAAAAGTTTGACAAACTCATGGCTGTCACTGACTTGGTTCTCTTAGATATCAAGGAAATCAACGAAGAACAGCACAAAATTGTCACTAGCCAAACCAATAAAAATATCTTGGCCTGTGCTCAGTATCTATCAGATATTGGAAAACCTGTCTGGATTCGCCACGTGCTAGTTCCAGGATTGACAGATAGAGATGATGACTTGATTGAACTTGGGAAGTTCGTCAAGACCCTCAAAAATGTGGATAAGTTTGAAATTCTACCTTATCACACCATGGGTGAGTTTAAATGGCGTGAATTGGGAATTCCTTATTCCCTCGAAGGGGTTAAACCACCAACAGCAGATCGCGTGAAGAACGCTAAAAAACTCATGGATACCGAAAGTTATCAAGACTATATGAAACGTGTACATGGATAAAAAAGAAGCCTGATGGAAACATCGGGCTTTTGATACTCAATGAAAATCAAAGAGCAAACTAGGAAGCTAGCCGCAGGCTGCTCAAAACAGTGTTTTGAGGTTGTGGATAGAACTGACGAAGTCAGTAACCAGACCTACGGCAAGGCGAAGCTGACGTGGTTTGAAGAGATTTTCGAAGAGTATGACTTGCAAAAAAGACTTAGCAAAACAGCTAAGCCTTTTTCTTATCTCGAACGTTGTTTTCCAGCGTTGCGATTTTTGTGTTTTTTCTTGCTTGTGATAGCAGTTGGTTGTTCAGGGGTAACGTCTTTTCGTCCACTTGGTGTAGAGAAAGCACGTGCTTTTGGTGGGTTCTTGGCTAGTTCTTCACGGACTTTTTTGCGAAGTTTTGGACGAACGATATAGTTGACGATAAACTGTTGGAGAATCATCATGAAACCACCGACAACCCAGTAAAGTGTGACACTAGCTGGTGAGAAGAGGGAGAAGACGACGATCATGAGTGGGCTCATGTAAATCATTTTCTTGATTTGTTCTCTTTGCATTTCATCTTCTACTCCGTGAAGTGAAAGGAGCGATTGAAGATAGTAAAGAATACCAGCGAAGGCAACCAAAATCATACTTGGAGAACCTAGAGGAATTCCTAGGTAGCTTGCTTGAGCAACACCTTCAGTATGTTGGGCAGCAAAGTAGATAGCAGAGAAGAAAGGCATTTGAAGGAGGATAGGGAAACATCCTACACCACCAAACATGCTGATGCCGTGCTCTTTTTGAGCGGCAAAGAGAGCTTGTTGGGCTTCAAGTTTTTCTTCTTGAGTAGTCGCTTCCTTGAGACGAGTTTGATGTGGCTCAAGGACGTGCTTGAGGGCGTTCATCTTTTCAGAGTGAAGCGTTGCCTTCCATGATTGGTAGATACCAAGTGGCAAGATAATCAAGCGCACGATAATGGTTACGATGATGATAGCGACACCAAAGCCTAGACCTTGATCAGTAGCGAAGTACTTGATAGCTTCAGCCATAGGAGCTCCGATCGTATTCCAAATAAATCCTGTTGGCTGGCCTGTGGCTTTNTCNACNTNGACACAGCCNGNTAAAACTAGNANCATAGCCACTCCCATAGCTGAGAGNGCAAAACGTTTAATAGATTTCACTGTTTTNATTCCTTCTTTAAAAATTATACCTTTCTATTCTACTGTTTTTTTGCAAAATATACAATAGTTCTAGAGACCTAATTTGCGATTTTAAAGTCAGGGTAGGGAGGAAAATTGCTTAGTTTGACATCTAAGTAGCTGACTTTTGAAAAAGGTGTGGGTCCTTTGCGGATTTCTTGGATAAATTTTGCCATGGTAGCAGATGAGTCTGCTTGGGCTAAAATTTCCACTGTGCCATCGTCGTTATTCCATACCCGACCTGTGATGCCACCAATTTCAAGTGCCAAGCTATAAACACCCCAACGAAAGCCGACTCCCTGCACTCTACCTTGGGCAATCATTCTAACCTTTTGCATACCAAACCCCTTTGATTGTGTTATAATATTTCTATGACTATTATAACCTCAAAATCCAATTCTGTGGTAAAAAATGCCAAGAAATTACACCAAAAAAAATACCGCAAGTCTGCCTATTTGATTGAAGGCTGGCACTTGTTTGAAGAAGCTGTCCAATCTGGAGTGACGATTGAGAAAATCTTTGCCCTTGAAAATTACCGAGATCAGTTAACTGCTTTTCCGCAAACTGTCTGGGTGTCAGAGGATATTTTGCTAGATTTGGCGGATTCTCAGACTCCACAGGGAATTGTTGCGGTGGTTCAAAAAGAAGAAGTAGGGCAAGCTGACTTTAGTCAGGGCAAGTTCTTGTTTTTGGAAGATGTGCAAGATCCTGGTAATGTGGGAACTATCATTCGGACTGCGGATGCAGCAGGTTTTACTGGAGTAATTGTTTCAGATAAATCGGCAGATATCTACAGTCTCAAGACCTTACGTTCCATGCAAGGCAGTCATTTCCATCTGCCCATTTACCGGATGTCGAGCCAAACGCTTCTCGAGAAAGCTAAAAAGGCGGGTATCCCAGTGCTGGCAACAACCCTATCTAAAGATTCTGTTGATTACAGAGAACTGTCTTCTATAGAAAATTTTGTACTAGTCATGGGAAATGAGGGTCAAGGAATTAGTCCCCTCATGGCTGAAAGTGCAGATCAATTGGTCCATATTAGCATGAAGGGTAAGGCAGAGAGTTTGAATGTTGCCGTTGCAGCCGGTATTTTAATTTTCCATTTAAGCTAATTTTAACTTTCTTTGTTATAATCAAGAAAAGACATTCATAGAAAAGGAGAAAAGATGAATCACACTATTATTCACGACCGCGCAGGTCTCAATCAATTTTACGCTAAGGTTTATGCCTTTGTTGGTCTGGGAATCGGATTATCCGCTTTGGTATCAGGCCTTATGTTGACGGTCTTTCAATCTCAGTTGGTTTACTTTTTGATGCAGGGACGTCTCTGGTTGACCATTGCTACTTTTGCAGAGCTAGCACTAGTCTTCGTTGCTAGTAACATGGCCTTAAAGAATAGTCCAGCGGCTCTTCCAGTATTTTTACTTTACTCTGTTTTAAACGGCTTTACACTCAGTTTTGTGGTGGCCTTCTATACTCCGGGCACAGTTTTATCTGCCTTTGTGTCGAGCGCCCTTCTCTTCTTTGTCATGGCGGCAGTTGGCATGTTTACCAAGAAAGATTTGAGTGGCCTTGGTCGGGCTATGATGGCGGCTCTTATCGGTTTGCTGATTGCCATGGTAGTTAATATTTTCTTGGCTAGCGGTTTCTTTGATTATATGATTAGCGTAGCCATGGTTTTGGTTTTCTCAGGGTTGATTGCTTGGGACAACCAAAGAATTCGTCTCGCTTATGAACAATCACAAGGCCGTGTAGCGACAGGTTGGGTTGTGTCAATGGCTCTCAGTATCTATCTTGACTTTATCAATCTTTTCCTAAGTATTCTACGTATCTTTGGTCGCAATGACTAAAGATCCCTAATGTCAGTGTTCGAAGGAGCACTGATTTTTTCGTATTTGCTCTTTTCTTTTCTTGGAAATAGGTGTATAATGCTTTTAATTAATTTTTTGAGGAGTAGTTTATGAAGAAAAGTTTTATTCATCAACAAGAAGAGATTTCCTTTGTCAAAAACACTTTTACCCAGTATTTGAAAGATAAGTTAGAAGTTGTCGAAGTTCAAGGTCCTATCTTGAGCAGGGTCGGTGACGGGATGCAGGATAATTTATCAGGTGTGGAGAATGCAGTATCGGTCAAGGTTCTCCAAATCCCTGATGCTACTTATGAAGTTGTGCACTCACTTGCTAAATGGAAACGCCATACCTTGGCTCGTTTTGGTTTCGGTGAAGGTGAAGGTCTTTTCGTCCACATGAAGGCCCTTCGTCCAGACGAAGACTCGCTGGATGCGACCCACTCTGTTTATGTTGACCAGTGGGACTGGGAGAAGGTTATCCCAAATGGTAAACGTAATATCGCTTATCTCAAAGAAACAGTTGAGAAGATTTACAAGGCTATTCGTCTTACTGAGCTAGCTGTTGAAGCCCGCTATGACATCGAATCAATCTTGCCAAAACAAATCACTTTTATCCACACAGAAGAGTTGGTAGAACGCTACCCAGACTTGACACCAAAAGAGCGTGAAAATGCTATTTGTAAAGAATTTGGAGCAGTCTTCTTGATCGGAATCGGTGGTGAATTGCCAGACGGTAAACCGCACGATGGACGTGCACCAGACTACGATGACTGGACAAGCGAATCTGAAAATGGCTACAAGGGTCTAAATGGCGATATTCTTGTCTGGAACGAGTCTTTAGGTGGAGCCTTTGAGTTGTCTTCTATGGGAATCCGTGTAGATGAAGAAACGCTTCGCCGTCAGGTTGCCATCACAGGTGATGAAGACCGTTTAGAATTGGAATGGCACAAAGCTTTGTTGAACGGTCTATTCCCATTGACAATCGGTGGGGGAATTGGACAATCTCGGATGGCTATGTTCCTACTTCGCAAGAAACACATCGGAGAAGTGCAAACAAGTGTTTGGCCTCAAGAAGTCCGCGATACTTACGAAAATATTTTATAGAGAAGCGAACCGCAAGGTTCGGTTTTCTTTCTCTTTTCGCCCATAATTTGGTATAATAAACGGTATGAAAATCGTATCAGGAATCTATGGGGGACGTCCCCTCAAGACACTAGAAGGCAAGACGACAAGACCCACTTCGGATAAGGTTAGGGGAGCCATTTTTAACATGATTGGTCCCTATTTTGAAGGTGGACGGGTCTTGGACCTGTATGCAGGTAGTGGTGGTTTATCTATAGAAGCAGTATCGCGTGGCATGTCTAGCGCTGTTTTGGTGGAACGAGACCGTAAGGCTCAGGCTATCGTGGCTGAAAATATCCAGATGACCAAGGAAGTTGAGAAATTTCAACTTCTCAAGATGGAAGCAGAAAGGGCATTGGAACAGGTATCTGGCGAATTCGACCTCATTTTCTTAGATCCTCCTTATGCAAAGGAACAAATCGTAGCAGATATTGAAAAAATGGCTGAGAGAGAGCTTTTTTCTGAAGATGTCATGGTCGTGTGTGAGACAGATAAGGCCGTTGAACTTCCAGAAGAAATTGCCTGCCTGGGCATCTGGAAGGAAAAGATTTATGGAATTAGTAAGGTGACAGTCTATGTCAGATAAGATTGGCTTATTCACAGGCTCATTTGATCCGATGACAAATGGGCATCTGGATATCATTGAACGGGCGAGCAAACTCTTTGATAAGCTCTATGTCGGTATTTTTTTTAATCCTCACAAACAAGGATTTCTCCCTATCGAAAATCGTAAACGGGGACTAGAAAAGGCTTTGGAACATTTGGGGAATGTTGAAGTCGTGTTTTCTCATGATGAATTGGTGGTTGATGTTGCAAGAAGACTGGGGGCTACTTGTCTAGTGCGTGGTTTGAGGAATGCAGCGGATTTGCAATATGAAGCTAGTTTCGATCACTACAACCATCAGCTGTCTCCTGGTATAGAGACCATTTATTTACATAGCCGACCTGAACATCTCTATCTCAGTTCATCCGGTGTTAGAGAGCTTTTGAAGTTTGGTCAGGATATTGCTTGCTATGTTCCCGAGAGTATTTTGGAGGAAATAAGAAATGAAAAAAAAGATTAGATGGCCCTTATATGTCATTGCGGCCTTGATTGTGACTTTCTTGGCATTTGTAGTGCCCTTGCCCTACTATATAGAGGTTCCAGGTGGTTCGGAAGATATTCGCCAAGTCCTTAAAGTCAATGACACAGAAGATAAGGAAGCTGGTGCCTATCAATTCGTTACGGTTGGTGTTCAGCACGCTACTTTATCCCATATGATTTATGCTTGGTTGACGCCTTTTACAGATATTCGTAGTGCCCAAGAGACTACAGGTGGCTCTTCTGATGTTGAATTTATGCGGATCAATCAATTCTACATGCAAACATCACAAAACATGGCTAAGTATCAAGGGCTAAAAACAGCTGGTAAGGATATTGAACTTAAATACCTTGGGGTTTATGTTCTGACGGTGACGGATAATTCGACCTTTAAAGGGATTCTCAATATCTCTGATACGGTTACAGCAGTCAATGATCAGACCTTTGACAGTTCCAAAGACTTGATTGATTACGTCAATTCTCAAAAACTAGGGGACTCCGTCAAGGTAACTTATGAAGAGGATGGGCAAACCAAGTCTGCAGAAGGTAAGATTATCACCTTGGAAAATGGCAAAAATGGGATTGGAATCGGTTTGATTGACCGTACGGAAGTGACCAGTGATGTCCCAATTCGCTTTTCAACAGCTGGTATCGGCGGTCCAAGTGCAGGTCTTATGTTTAGTCTGGCTATCTATACCCAAATAGCTGACCCTGGCCTTCGTAATGGCCGCATTGTTGCCGGTACAGGTACCATTGACCGTGATGGGAATGTGGGGGACATTGGAGGTATTGATAAGAAAGTTGTAGCTTCGGCTAGAGAAGGTGCCGCGATTTTCTTTGCCCCTGATAACCCTGTTAGCGAAGAAGAACAAAAAGCGCATCCAGATGCGAAAAACAACTACCAAACAGCCCTAGAAGCAGCCAAAACAATCAAGACAGATATGAAAATAGTGCCTGTTAAAACCCTACAAGATGCAATTGATTACTTGAAAAACAATCCCTAGTTTTTAAGTGAAGTTTCCAAACTAGCGCACAAACAGAGAAGATGGTATAATAGTCAAATGGTTCAATTATTATTCACTCTAAGCAGTCACATGCTCTTTATTTATGTGAGTTTTTACCTTTTAAAGAATCTTGTTAGATGGGAAAAAGTCTTAAAAGTAACAGCTGAGAACACAGGAAAAGTTCGTTTATTGGTAGCTTTTTTTAGCATTGTCATGGGCTACATCATGAGTTCTTTCTTTATCGGCCTATATCAGTTGTGGCAAGAAGCGCTTAGAGGATTATTATAAATCAAGAGTAAAGGAAATAAGTATGGAAAAAATTGTGGTTCAAGGTGGCGATAATCGTCTGGTAGGAAGTGTTACGATAGAAGGAGCAAAGAATGCAGTCTTGCCCTTGTTGGCAGCGACTATTCTAGCAAGTGAAGGAAAGACCGTCTTGCAGAATGTTCCTATCTTGTCAGATGTTTTCACTATGAATCAGGTGGTTCGTGGTTTGAATGCCAAGGTGGATTTTAATGAAGAAGCTCATCTTGTTGAGGTGGACGCGACTGGCGATATCACTGAAGAAGCTCCTTACAAGTATGTCAGCAAGATGCGTGCATCCATTGTTGTCTTGGGGCCAATCCTGGCTCGTGTAGGTCATGCCAAGGTATCCATGCCAGGTGGTTGTACGATTGGTAGCCGTCCTATTGATCTTCATTTGAAAGGCCTGGAAGCTATGGGAGCTAAGATTAGTCAGACAGCTGGTTATATCGAAGCCAAGGCTGATTGCTTACATGGCGCTCATATCTACATGGACTTCCCGAGTGTTGGCGCTACGCAGAACTTGATGATGGCAGCGACTCTGGCTGATGGTGTGACAGTGATTGAAAATGCTGCGCGTGAGCCTGAGATTGTTGACCTAGCCATTCTTCTCAATGAAATGGGAGCCAAGGTCAAAGGTGCTGGTACAGAGACCATTACCATTACCGGCGTTGAGAAACTTCATGGTACGACTCACAATGTAGTCCAAGACCGTATCGAAGCAGGAACCTTTATGGTAGCTGCTGCCATGACTGGTGGTGATGTCTTGATTCGAGACGCTGTCTGGGAGCACAACCGTCCCTTGATTGCCAAATTGCTTGAAATGGGAGTGGAAGTGACGGAGGAAACTGAAGGAATTCGAGTTCGTTCTCAACTAGAAAATCTAAAAGCTGTTCATGTGAAAACCTTGCCCCACCCAGGATTTCCAACAGATATGCAGGCTCAATTTACAGCCTTGATGACCGTCGCAAAAGGGGAATCAACTATGGTGGAGACAGTTTTTGAAAATCGTTTCCAACACTTAGAAGAAATGCGTCGCATGGGTTTACATTCTGAGATTATCCGTGATACAGCTCGTATTGTTGGTGGACAGCCTTTGCAGGGGGCAGAAGTTCTTTCAACTGACCTTCGTGCCAGTGCAGCCTTGATTTTGACAGGTTTGGTAGCACAAGGAGAAACTGTAGTTGGTAAATTGGTTCACTTGGATAGAGGTTACTACCGTTTCCATGAGAAGTTGGCGCAGCTAGGCGCTAAGATTCAGCGGATTGAGGCAAGTGATGAAGATGAATAAGAGATCAAGCTACGTAATCAAGCGTTTACTTTTAGTCATTTTGGTACTGTTTTTAGGTGCTCTAGCCTTAGGTATCGGCTTAATGGTAGGTTATGGAATCTTGGGCAAGGGTCAAGATCCATGGGCTATCCTGTCTCCAGCAAAATGGCAGGAATTGATTCATAAATTTACAGGAAATTAGGCTGGAGAACCAGTCTTTTTCTAGAGATAAGGAGAAAAATGGATAAAAAAACAAGACAGACACTGATCGGGCTGCTAGTGTTATTACTCTTATCTGCGGGAAGCTATTATATCAAGCAGATGCAGTCGACAGCTAATAGTCCTAAAACAAAGGTTAGTCAGAAAAAACAAGCGTCTGAAGCTCCTAGTCAAGCATTGGCAGAAAGTGTCTTAACAGATGCAGTCAAAAGCCAAATAAAAGGGAGTCTGGAGTGGAATGGCTCAGGTGCTTTTATCGTCAATGGTAATAAAACAAATCTAGATGCCAAGGTTTCAAGTAAGCCCTACGCTGATAATAAAACAAAGACAGTGGGCAAGGAAACAGTGCCAACCGTAGCAAATGCCCTCTTGTCTAAGGCTACTCGTCAGTACAAGAATCGTGAAGAAACTGGAAACGGTTCGACTTCTTGGACTCCACCAGGCTGGCATCAGGTCAAGAATCTAAAGGGATCTTATACTCATGCAGTCGATAGAGGTCACTTGTTAGGCTATGCCTTAATCGGTGGCTTGGATGGTTTTGATGCCTCAACAAGCAATCCTAAAAACATTGCTGTTCAAACAGCCTGGGCAAATCAGGCACAGGCCGAAGATTCGACTGGTCAAAACTACTATGAAAGTATGGTACGTAAAGCCTTGGACCAAAACAAGCGTGTCCGTTACCGTGTAACCCTTTATTACGCTTCAAACGAGGACTTAGTTCCTTCAGCTTCACAGATTGAAGCCAAGTCTTCAGACGGAGAATTGGAATTTAATGTCCTAGTTCCCAATGTTCAAAAAGGGCTTCAACTGGATTACCGAACTGGAGAAGTAACGGTAACTCAGTAAAAGATTACATAAACTCCTATGTCACTTGTAGATGTAGGAGTTCTTCTTTTACTAGTTTCAGCAGGGCTAGAATAGGTACTAAGAAAAAAATAATATGTACTGGACTATATTTTGTGATATAATAGACGGTAAGATACTATTTTAGGAGAAGAACTATGGAAGACCCAAGTAGTCAGAATTTGTTGCTACAATTTGTTTTATTGTTTATCTTGACGGTGTTAAATGCTTTTTTCTCAGCCACAGAAATGGCTATGGTTTCACTTAACCGTGCGCGGGTTGAACAAAAGGCAGAAGAAGGAGATAGACGCTATATCCGTCTGCTGAAGGTACTAGAAAATCCTAACCACTTTTTATCAACCATTCAAGTAGGGATTACCCTGATTACAATCTTATCAGGGGCGAGTTTGGCAGAAACTCTGGGGCGAGAAATTGCATCTTGGCTTGGAAATGGCGAAACAGCTTATGCCGTTGCAAGTTTTCTGTCTTTAGCATTTTTGACTTATATTTCCATCGTTTTTGGAGAATTGTATCCTAAGAGAATCGCTCTTAATCTAAAGGACGCTTTAGCGATTCGTACAGCGCCAGTTATTATTGGTCTGGGGAAACTAGTTAGTCCCTTTGTTTGGCTCTTGTCTGCATCTACCAATCTCTTGAGTCGCTTGACTCCGATGACCTTTGACGATGCTGACGAAAAAATGACCCGTGATGAAATTGAGTACATGCTGACAAATAGTGAAGAAACACTAGATGCTGACGAAATTGAAATGTTACAAGGAATCTTTTCACTGGATGAATTGATGGCTAGAGAAGTCATGGTTCCTCGAACGGATGCCTTTATGGTCGATATTCAGGATGATAGTCAAACCATCATCCAAAGTATTTTAAAACAAAATTATTCTCGTATCCCTGTCTATGATGGAGACAAGGATAACGTGATTGGGATTATTCACACCAAGAGTCTCCTTAAGGCGGGCTTTGTGGACGGTTTTGACAATATTGTTTGGAAGAAAATCTTACAAGATCCACTTTTTGTTCCTGAAACTATTTTTGTGGATGACTTGTTAAAAGAACTGCGCAACACCCAAAGACAAATGGCAATCTTGCTGGATGAATACGGTGGGATGGCTGGTTTGGTGACCCTAGAAGACCTCTTAGAGGAAATCGTTGGGGAAATCGATGACGAAACAGATAAAGCGGCAATAGATGTTCATCAAATCGGTGAGGATACTTACATTGTTCAAGGTACCATGAATCTCAATGATTTTAATGACTACTTTGATGTTGAACTGGAAAGTGATGACGTTGATACCATCGCTGGTTACTATTTGACAGGAGTGGGGACCATTCCAACGACTGAGAAACTCAGTTATGAATTAGTCAGCCAAAACAAACAGCTTATCCTAACCAATGATAAGGTAAAAAATGGACGTGTTACAAAGGTAAAAGTCCAAATTACCGAAGTTGAAATAGAAGAAGAAACAGAGTAAAATAGAGGCTTTTGTCACCAGGTGTGACAAAGCTTTTTTAGTTGATTTCATACTCTTCGAAAATCAAATTCAAACCACGTCAGCTTCGCCTTGCCGTACGCAAGTACAGCCTGCGGCTAGTTTCCTAGTTTGCTCTTTGATTTTCATTGAGTATCAAAAGATTGTCTCCTAAAAAGAAGTCTGTCCCAAATTCACCCCAAAAGTTTTTGTAAGTTATATGTATTTATCCGAAGAAAATAAAAAAAGCCCTTTAAATTGAGCTTTCTGTTTAAATGAAACCTGATAAATCAAGTTATAGAAGGCGGTAGACGGATTTGAACCGACGATCAAGCTTTTGCAGAGCCGTGCCTTACCACTTGGCTATACCGCCTTAACGTTTATTATTATACCTTGAAAATGATTTTCAGTCAATAGCTTTTTCAGATTTTTTGTGTCAATAAGCCTAAATATTCTGAAAATTCGTTTACTTTTCTTGAAATCTATGATATAATTGATGATAACCTATACTTTATTTATAAGAGGAGTAAATAAATGAAAAAAAGTCAAGTGCTTGCTGTAGCGGGAGCTACCTTATTAGCGTCAGGAGTTCTAGCTGCGTGTTCAAACACTAGTTCAAATAATGCTAAACTAGCAAAAGATTACCAATATGTTTATCAAACAGATCCAGAAACTTTGGATTATATCGTCAGCAATATTGATTCAACATCATTCGTCACAACAAATGCTGTAGATGGTTTGTTGGCTAATGATAAATATGGTAACCTGGTTCCTTCTATTGCTGAATCATGGACAGTTTCAAAAGATGGTTTGACTTATACCTATAAAATCCGTAAGGATGCTAAATGGGTGACAGCAGAGGGAGAAGAATACGCTCCTGTAACTGCTAAAGACTTCATTACTGGTTTGAAACACGCCGTAGATGGAAAATCAAAAGGACTTTCAATCGTTAGCTCTTCTATTAAGGGATTAGAAGCCTATATCAAGGGTGAAACAAGCGATTTTTCAACCGTTGGAGTAAAAGCGCTTGATGATCAAACACTAGAATATACCTTGAACCAGCCAGAAACTTTCTGGAATGACAAGACCACTAGTGGTGTTTTGATGCCGGTTAATGAAGAATTCTTAACTTCAAAAGGGGAAGGTTTTGGTGCCCCAACAGATGCTAACTCTATTCTTTATAACGGTCCATTTGTCTTAAAATCTGTAACTCCAAAATCATCTATCGAGATGGCTAAAAATGATGCTTACTGGGACAAAGAAAATGTAAAAATTGAGAACGTTAAGTTCACTTTCTGGGATGGTAAGGACCAAGATGTGATTGCCAAAGGTTTTGCTGATGGTCAATATAGCAAGGCTCGTATCTTCCCTACAAGTTCTACATATGAAAAATATGCAGCTGACTTCAAAGATAACATTTACTTTAATGAACCAGGAGCGGGTGTTGCAACTGTCAGCTTGAACTATGGCCGTACAACCTATAACCACACTGCCAAAACAAGTGATGCCCAAAAGACATCTACTCAGAAAGCATTGCTAAACAAGGAATTCCGTCAAGCCTTGAACTTTGCGGTCGATCGCAATTCTTACTCAGCTCAAACAAATGGTACTGATGGAGCTGCAGTAGCCATCCGTAATACGTTTGCACCATATAATCTTCAAGTTGGTAAGAAAACATTTGGTGAATTGGTACAAGATAGCTTGGCTAAGACAAATTCTTCTACTTGGTCAAACGTGTCTCTAGCAGATTCTCAAAATGGACTTTACAATGAAGAAAAAGCGAAAGAAGTCTTTGCTAAAGCAAAATCAAGCCTACAAGCTGAAGGTGTTGAATTCCCAATCCACTTGGATGCCTTGGTTATCCAAGAATCAACAGCGGTTGTAAACCGTGTTCAATCATTGAAACAATCAATTGAAAAAGTATTGGGTTCAGATAATGTTGTTGTAGACTTACAACAAATGACTCAAGCGGAAGCTTTACCAATTTCATTTAGCGCTCCAACAGCTAAAGAGCAAGACTGGGATATCCATACCTTGCTAGGCTGGAACCCTGACTATCAAGATCCTTCTACTTTCTTGGATCAATTCGTCCTTAAGGGAGGAAGCACTCGCCTTTACCTTGGTATTGACCAAAACACAGATGCATCAGTAGTAAGCAAACTTGGTTTAGCTGACTATGGAAAATTACTTGATGACGCAAACAGCGAAAACCAAGATGTTCAAAAACGTTATGAAGAATACGCGGTGGCACAAGCTTGGTTGACTGATAATGCTTTGACAATTCCAGTAATGGCTTCTCCTAAAGAAACAGCCGTTTCATATGTTTCAAAAGTTCAACCATTTAGCTCTTCATATTCAGTAGCCGGCCTTAAAGGTGAAAATTCAGGATACTTGAAGTACACTGAAGTTGGTGAAAAAGCAATCACCAAAGAAGAGTATGAAAAAGCTCGTGAAAAATGGTTGAAAGAAAAGACTGAGTCAAACGAAAAAGCTCAAAAAGAATTGGCAAGTCATGTGAAGTAAATAATTTTCAATAGAACTTTCTCTCCATGAGGAGAAGGTTCTTTTGGGATTTTTAAAGGAAATGATATGAAAAAATATATTTTTATGCGTGTTTTGCGGTCCTTGGTTTCTATCTTCTTAGTAACAACCTTGACCTACACGATTATCTATACAATGGTTCCTCGAAAATTGATTTTCAAACAGGATACCAACTATAACAAGATTGCGACAACGGCTGATAAACGTGATAACTATGAGAATACTGTTTATGAGCGTATGGGCTATATCGAGTACTACGATACCAAAGAGTTGCAAGAAAAAGCTAGCCAGATGGATGCTTCTGTAACAGTTGAAGCCAATGACACCAACAAGGCTATCTATGAAAAATACATCAAACAAATCGGTCATGGTTGGACCCTGGGAGAATTTACTGAAAGTGGCCAATTCTACGCTACTCGTGAAATCCCAATTTTTGAACGTGTTTTTCACTTCTATGCTAACTTGATTGACATTGACCATACTAATAAAATCCAAGACCCTGAAAATCCAGACTTGAAACGTTACCTTCGTTTTGAAAATGATCCAGCTATCGGATGGTCCTTGGTTGGTTCAGGAACTAAACACAAATATCTCTTGTACTTTAACAGTCAGTTCCCGTTTGTGCATCAAAACTTTGTGAACATTAATTTAGGCGACTCTTATCCAACCTATGCTAATAGCCCTGTTTTACAGGTTATTACTCAGGGACAAGGACAAACAAAAACATCTCAAGTTCAGTTCCCAACAGGTAAGAAAACTTCTTCTGTAAATATTTACTCAAGAACCTACAAATCACCTAGTCAGGCTGACTCTCGTGAAGTAGCCAACTACGGGAAAGATGACCCTTATACAGCTACGGAAAGCAACTACCAATATCCTTCTATGATTGCCAGCTCTGCTGTCGTTGGATTGATCGGTTTGGTGATTTCTTATGCGATTGCTGTGCCGCTTGGTTCAGCTATGGCTCGCTTCAAGAACACTTGGATTGATAGCTTCTCAACAGGGGCTTTGACCTTCTTGATGGCTCTTCCAACAATTGCCTTGGTTTATATTATCCGTTTAGCTGGTTCTTCAATCGGCTTGCCAGATTCATTCCCTATCTTGGGTGCTGGAGATTGGCGTTCGTATGTTTTACCAGCAGTTATCCTTGGTTTATTGGGTGCTCCTGGTACAGCTATTTGGATTCGTCGTTACATGATTGACTTGCAATCTCAAGATTTTGTTCGTTTTGCTCGTGCAAAAGGTTTGTCTGAAAAAGAAATTTCAAACAAACACATCTTTAAAAATGCCATGGTTCCGCTGGTTTCAGGAATTCCTGGTGCTGTTATCGGGGTTATCGGTGGTGCAACCCTTACTGAAACAGTCTTCGCCTTCCCAGGTATGGGTAAAATGTTGATTGACTCTGTAAAAGCATCTAATAACTCTATGGTCGTTGGTCTTGTCTTCATCTTTACATGTATTTCTATCTTCTCTCTTCTTTTAGGAGATATTTGGATGACGATTATCGACCCACGTATTAAATTGACTGAGAAAGGAGGCAAATAATGTCTACAATCGATAAAGAAAAATTTCAGTTTGTAAAACGTGATGATTTTGCCTCTGAAGCCATTGATGCGCCAGCTTATTCATACTGGGGTTCAGTGTTTAGACAATTTATGAAGAAGAAATCAACTGTAGTCATGTTGGGAATCTTGGTAGCTATCATTTTGATGAGTTTCATCTACCCAATGTTTTCTAAGTTTGATTTCAATGATGTCAGCAAAGTAAACGACTTTAGTGCTCGTTATATCAAGCCAAATGCTGAGCATTGGTTCGGTACAGATAGTAACGGTAAATCTCTCTTTGACGGTGTCTGGTTCGGAGCTCGTAACTCTATCCTCATTTCTGTGATTGCGACAGTGATTAACTTGGTTATCGGTGTCTTTGTCGGTGGTATTTGGGGGATTTCAAAATCAGTTGACCGTGTGATGATGGAAGTTTATAACGTCATCTCAAACATCCCATCTCTTTTGATTGTCATTGTCTTGACTTACTCAATCGGAGCTGGATTCTGGAATTTGATTTTTGCCATGAGTGTGACGACATGGATTGGGATTGCCTTCATGATCCGTGTGCAAATTTTGCGCTATCGTGACTTGGAATACAACTTGGCGTCACGTACTTTGGGAACACCAACCTTGAAGATTGTTGCCAAAAATATTATGCCACAATTGGTATCTGTTATTGTGACAACCATGACTCAAATGCTTCCAAGCTTTATCTCATACGAAGCCTTCTTGTCATTCTTCGGTCTTGGATTACCGATTACCGTGCCAAGTTTGGGGCGTTTGATTTCAGATTATTCACAAAACGTAACAACCAATGCTTACTTGTTCTGGATTCCATTGACAACTCTTGTCTTGGTATCCTTGTCCCTTTTCGTAGTTGGTCAAAACTTAGCGGATGCTAGTGATCCACGTACACATAGATAGGAGTAGAAATGACAAAAGAAAAAAATGTAATTTTGACTGCTCGCGATATTGTCGTGGAATTTGACGTCCGTGACAAAGTATTGACAGCCATTCGCGGTGTTTCCCTTGAACTAGTTGAAGGAGAAGTATTAGCCTTGGTAGGTGAGTCAGGATCAGGAAAATCTGTTTTGACAAAGACTTTCACAGGTATGCTTGAAGAAAATGGTCGCATTGCCCAAGGTAGTATTGACTACCGTGGTCAGGATTTGACAGCCTTGTCTTCTCACAAGGATTGGGAACAAATTCGTGGTGCTAAGATCGCGACTATCTTCCAAGATCCAATGACTAGTTTGGACCCAATTAAAACAATTGGTAGTCAGATTACAGAAGTTATTGTAAAACACCAAGGTAAAACAGCTAAAGAAGCGAAAGAATTGGCGATTGACTACATGAATAAGGTTGGGATTCCAGACGCAGATAGACGTTTTGATGAATACCCATTCCAATATTCTGGAGGAATGCGTCAACGTATCGTTATTGCGATTGCCCTTGCCTGCCGACCTGATGTCTTGATCTGTGATGAGCCAACGACTGCCTTGGATGTGACCATCCAAGCTCAGATTATTGATTTGCTGAAATCCTTGCAAAATGAGTACCATTTCACAACAATCTTTATCACTCACGACCTTGGTGTGGTGGCAAGTATTGCGGATAAGGTAGCGGTTATGTATGCAGGAGAAATCGTTGAGTATGGAACTGTTGAGGAAGTCTTCTACGACCCTCGCCATCCATATACATGGAGTCTCTTGTCTAGCTTGCCTCAGCTTGCTGATGATAAAGGGGATCTTTACTCAATCCCAGGAACACCTCCGTCACTTTATACTGACCTGAAAGGGGATGCCTTTGCCTTGCGTTCTGACTATGCAATGCAGATCGACTTCGAACAAAAAGCTCCTCAATTCTCAGTATCAGAGACACATTGGGCTAAAACTTGGCTACTTCATGAGGATGCTCCAAAAGTAGAAAAACCAGCTGTGATTGCAAATCTCCATGATAAGATTCGTGAAAAAATGGGATTTGCCCATCTGGCTGACTAGGAGGAAGGAAATGTCTGAAAAATTAGTAGAAATCAAAGATTTAGAAATTTCCTTCGGTGAAGGAAGTAAGAAGTTTGTCGCGGTTAAAAATGCTAACTTCTTTATCAACAAGGGAGAAACTTTCTCGCTTGTAGGTGAGTCAGGTAGTGGGAAAACAACTATTGGTCGTGCCATTATTGGTCTAAATGATACAAGTAATGGTGACATCATTTTTGATGGTCAAAAGATTAATGGTAAGAAATCGCGTGAACAAGCTGCGGAATTGATTCGTCGTATCCAGATGATTTTCCAAGACCCTGCAGCAAGTTTGAATGAACGTGCTACTGTTGATTATATTATTTCTGAAGGTCTTTACAATCACCGTTTATTTAAGGATGAAGAAGAACGTAAAGAGAAAGTTCAAAATATTATCCGTGAAGTAGGTCTTCTTGCTGAGCACTTGACTCGTTACCCTCATGAATTCTCAGGTGGTCAACGTCAACGTATCGGTATTGCTCGTGCCTTGGTGATGAAACCAGATTTTGTTATTGCAGATGAGCCCATTTCAGCCTTGGACGTTTCTGTTCGTGCCCAAGTCTTGAACTTGCTCAAAAAATTCCAAAAAGAACTCGGTTTGACCTATCTCTTCATCGCCCATGATTTGTCGGTTGTTCGTTTTATTTCAGATCGTATCGCGGTTATTTACAAGGGTGTTATTGTAGAGGTTGCAGAAACAGAAGAACTGTTTAATAATCCAATTCATCCATATACTCAGGCCTTGCTTTCAGCGGTACCAATCCCAGATCCAATCTTGGAACGTAAGAAGGTTTTGAAGGTTTACGACCCAAGTCAACACGACTATGAGACTGATAAGCCATCTATGGTAGAAATCCGTCCAGGTCACTATGTTTGGGCTAACCAAGCCGAATTGGCGCGTTACCAACAAGGGTTAAACTAATAATGGTTTTATAATTTCCATGTCAACTTTTATGGAAATTATAAACCTTTTTTGTTTTTACTATTCATTTAATCCAGTGTTGTGTAATGTGATTATTTGTAAAGTATTTGTCTGATAACAAGGTATTGTGAAATTAAATATGAATAGTTATTTAACAAATTAGATGTAGAGACTTTTTTTAATATCTAAAGTATGTTGATCAGATTTTTATATTCAAAAAAAGGTTGAAGTAATGTACATCAACTTTTTTTATCAAATTATGTGACTTTCAGTCCATATCGTCTGTTAGATGCGAGATAAATAAACCACCCGCTATTGAACTGATCCCAAAAGTTAGATTTTTCTATCTAACTTTTGGAGTGTAGTTCATAGACGGGTGGTTATGATTCAGATAATTTTTTTATTCTGGTTCTACCAAAATTTTAATTTGTGACTTATCTTGAGTTAATTAGATAAAGCCTTCTTCGACGATATTTTCCAATTTAATTTTCTTAGTAACTAATTTTTCAGCAGAGAAGTAGCCTTGTTCCATCAATTCTAATACTTTAGGGAAGATATGACGATAAGCAATGATTCCTTTTAGTGTCTTTTCTTGGATTGCAAATTCATTCGGATTAATATTTGCTTCTCGTTCCCAGATAGAGACCACTATGCACTCACCTGCTTTATGTACGGCAGCTAAGGCTTGTCCTAAAACTACTGGCACACCCGTTACTTCATAAGAAACATCTACACCACCGTTTGTTAAACGATGAATAGCTTCAACAGCTGTTTCACCTTCTTCCGGACGGACAACGATAGCTCCTAACTCTTCAGCTTTTGCTTGACGTTCAGGTGATAATTCAACAGCATAAATCTTAGAAGCACTCGCTGCACGAAGGGCTTCTACAATTAAGAGACCAATCGGACCTAAGCCAAAGACAGCAGCAGTATCACCAGTTTTTAGTGCTGATTGACGAACTGCATAAACTGCAACAGCAGCTTGCTCATAGCTTAAGCTATCTGGAATGACATGTACTAAGTCACCGTTTAAAACACAATATTTGGCAAATCCACCGTCTGCAGCCAAACCGACAAAATTAAGGTTTGGATCCAAATTATAATTACCAACTAAGTTATTCTTAGCTAGAATTGGTGCTACAGCAACACGATCACCAACTTTAACACGAGTAACATCGCTTCCGACTTCTACAATTTCACCAGAAAATTCATGTCCCAGTGTTACTGGTGCTTTTTGACCAGAATAGACATATTCTTCTGTTGGGATGAAGATAGGGCCATCTAAAAATTCGTGGAGGTCAGTACCACAAATTTCCGTGAATTTAACAGCAACTTTTACTTGGTGCGGAAGTACCTCAGGGACTTCTACTTCTTGAATACGAACATCTTTTGCTTCATGCCAGCGAGCTGCTTTCATTGTAGCCATATGAATAACTCCTTATTGTTACGATTTTTAGTTTTCTTTTTAGGAAACTTTACATGCAAAATTGCAAACGCTTTCCTTGTATTTGTCAAGAAAAACCAACCTCAAGGCTGGTTTCTTTTACATATTAATCTTCTTTCAACTTCGCTAATTCCTGAGCAAGGAGTTTAAGGGCGACTTGTGGGTTGGCTTGGCCTTTGGTTGCTTTCATAAGGAATCCTGTAAAGGCCTTATCTGCGTTACGTTTACCTGACTTGAAGTCGGCAACAGCGGCTTCGTTATCGGCAAAGACTTGGTGGATAATTGGAATCAAGACAGCTGGATCTGAGATTTGAACCATGCCTGCTTTCTCAACGTATTCACGCGCTCCACCGCCATTTTTAGCTAGGTGGACAAAGACTTTCTTAGCAATCTTAGAAGAGATAGTACCGTCTTCGATGATGGCAATCATTTCTACCAAGTTTTCTGGTGTCAATTCGATTTGTTCCAGTGTCTTGCCTTCAGCGTTTAAGAACTGAGCGACTTCGCCTTGGAGCCAGTTAGAGACTTGCTTGGCATCACCACCAAGGGCAACAGCTTTTTCAAAGAAGTCAGAAGTGACTTTGTTAGCAGTCAACTGGCTAGCATCGTAGTCTGATAAGCCAAGGTCAGAGACATAGCGCGCACGGCGTTCTTTTGGAAACTCTGGCAACTCAGTTCGCATTTCCTCAATCCACTCGTCTGAGATTTCAAAGAGAGGTAGGTCTGGTTCTGGGAAGTAGCGGTAGTCAGCAGCGCCTTCCTTGACACGCATGAGGATGGTTGCCTTGTTAGCTTCATCGTAACGGCGTGTTTCTTGGCGGATTTGACCCCCTGAGCGAAGAATTTCAGCCTGGCGTTGAACTTCATATTCAAGACCCTTACGAACGTTTGAGAAGGAGTTGAGGTTTTTCAACTCAGTCTTGGTACCGAATTTTTCTTGACCATAAGGACGAAGAGAAATATTGGCATCCACACGCATAGAACCTTCTTCCATCTTGACGTCAGAAATGCCAGCGTACTGGATAACTTCCTTGAGGGCTGTTAGGTAAGCATAGGCTTCTTCAGGAGAACGCATGTCTGCTTCAGATACAATCTCAATCAAAGGCACCCCTTGGCGGTTGAGGTCAACGTAAGAGTAGCCATCAGTACCGTGGGTGTTTTTACCAGCATCTTCTTCTAGGTGGGCACGTTCGATACCGATTTTCTTAGTTGTACCATCTTCTAGTTCCACTTCAATCCAGCCGTTGTAACCGATTGGCTCATCAAACTGAGAAATTTGGTAGGCTTTAGGATTATCAGGGTAGAAGTAGTTCTTGCGGTCAAAGTGCATCTTTTTATGGATGTCCATGTTGAGGGCAAGAGCAGCCTTGATTCCGGCATCGACAACACCTTTGTTGAGAACCGGAAGTACTCCTGGGAAAGACCAGTCAATCACGTTAGTGTTGGCGTTTTGGTCATTTCCGAAGTGGGCAGAAGTAGGTGAGAAGATTTTTGAATTGGTGTTGAGCTCTACGTGGACTTCAAGTCCAATGACTGTTTCAAAGTTCATTAGTTGTCACCTCCAAAAATCACGGGTTGTTGTTTGTGGTAGTCTGTTGTTGCCTCAAAAACAGCAGCAGCTTGGTAAATGGTTTCCTCAGAGTACTTAGGACCAATCAATTGGAGTCCGACTGGTAGACCTTGAGAGAATCCAGCAGGAATCGAAATCCCTGGAAGACCAGCCAAGTTGACTGGGATGGTCAAGAGGTCAGCCAAGTACATGGCAACTGGATCGTGGTTGAGTGAATCCAAGTCGTAGGCTACGCTTGGTGCAGTTGGTCCCAAAATCAAGTCGTAATCCGCGAAGACTTTTTCGAAATCTTGAATGATGAGGGTACGGACTTGACCAGCCTTCTTGTAGTAAGCATCGTAGTAACCTGATGAAAGACTGAATGTTCCAAGCATGATACGACGTTTCACTTCTTCACCAAAACCTTGGCTACGGCTGTTTACATAGATTTCATCAAGATTAGTCGCATCCTCTGCACGATAGCCGTAACGGATACCGTCAAAACGTTGCAAGTTTGATGATGCTTCAGATGAAGCGATGATGTAGTAGACGGCAACCCCGTATTTTGAGTGAGGAAGGCTGACTTCTTCGACAATAGCACCAAGTTTTTCAAAGTGTTTAGCGGCATTCAGAATGGTTTCCTTAACCTCTGGGTCAATCCCTTCACCGAGGTATTCCTTAGGCAAAGCGATTTTCATACCCTTGATGTCTTGGCCGATTTTTGAAGTAAAGTCGGCGATGCGGACAGGAGCAGAAGTAGAGTCTTTTGCATCTTCGCTGGCAATCGCGTTGAGCAAGAGAGCATTTTCCTTAACAGTCGGAGCAAAAGGTCCAATCTGGTCTAATGAGCTACCAAAGGCAATGAGACCGAAACGAGAAACCGTTCCGTAGGTTGGTTTGAGACCGACGATCCCGTTGAAGGCAGCAGGTTGGCGGATAGAACCACCTGTATCAGATCCAAGTGACAAGCGGACTTGTCCTGAGGCTACGGCTGCGGCAGAACCACTAGACGAGCCACCAGGAACCTTGCTGTGGTCCCAAGCGTTTTTAGTGGCACCGTAGTGAGAAGTCTCACCTGAACCACCCATGGCAAATTCGTCCATGTTGGTTTTCCCAACAACAATCATGCCCTTGGCTTTTGCATTGGCAACGGCTGTCGCATCAAAGATTGGCTCGTAGTTGTAGAGCATTTTTGAAGCAGCAGTTGTGAGAATACCGTCTGTAGAGATATTATCCTTAACAGCAAGTGGAATTCCTGAAAGGACATTATCAGCATCAATTCCAGCTTCATCAATAGCTTTAGCTTGAGCAAGGGCTTGCTCCTCAGCGATGGTGACAAAGGCGTTGATAGCTGTCTCGCGAGACTGGATATCTTCAAGCGTAGCTTGTGTCAATTCTGTTGCTGAAATTTCCTTAGAAACAAGGAGATTGTGCAAGTCTTCAATGGTTTTATTGTTAAAAGTCATTAGGCATCTCCTCCATCGTCTAGGATAGCTGGTACCTTGATATAGTAGTTGTCTTTTTCAGGTACGTTTTTAAACAAGCGATCACGGTCTGTTCCTTCTTCGGCCACATCAGGGCGGAGTACGGTCTTGCGGTCAGCCATGGTCGTAGTAGGTGCGACACCAGTTGTGTCAACTTCGCCCAGTAACTCAACCATGTCAACAATCTTAGACAAGGTAGTCGCAAAGGCAGCAGTTTCTTCTTCAGAGAATCTTAATTTTGAAAGATTGGCAACGTGTGTTACCTCTTCTTGCGTAATTTTCATCTTGCATCCTTTCGTGAAATGATGATTTTTAGTCTGTTCTATTTTACCATATTTTCCTATAAATAAGGGAAGGATAAGTGAAAAGAAATAGAAATTGAAAAAAATGCTAAAATCCGATATAATGGAGTGTTGAAAGGAATGGTAAAATCCAATGTAGAAATCATTCTTAGCTATTGAAACAAGAAAAATAGAGAATCAAAGAAAGAGAACTTATGAATATTCAAGAAGAAATTAAGAAACGTCGTACCTTTGCCATCATCTCTCACCCGGACGCGGGGAAAACAACCATAACGGAGCAGTTGCTCTACTTTGGGGGCGAGATTCGTGAGGCTGGTACTGTAAAAGGGAAGAAAACAGGGACTTTTGCCAAGTCTGACTGGATGGATATCGAGAAGCAACGCGGGATTTCTGTTACTTCATCTGTTATGCAATTTGACTACGACGGTAAACGCGTGAATATCCTCGACACCCCAGGGCACGAGGATTTCTCAGAAGATACCTATCGTACCTTGATGGCGGTGGATGCTGCGGTCATGGTTGTAGATTCTGCCAAGGGTATCGAGGCTCAAACCAAGAAATTGTTCGAAGTTGTCAAACACCGTGGTATTCCAGTCTTCACCTTTATGAACAAGCTGGACCGTGACGGTCGTGAGCCACTGGATCTCTTGCAAGAATTGGAAGAAGTCTTGGGTATTGCGAGTTACCCGATGAACTGGCCAATCGGGATGGGGAAAGCCTTTGAGGGACTCTATGACATCTATAACCAACGCCTGGAGCTCTATAAAGGGGATGAACGTTTTGCTAGTCTTGAAGATGGGGACAAGCTTTTTGGCAGCAATCCTTTCTACGAGCAAGTCAAAGATGACATTGAACTTTTAAATGAAGCTGGGAATGAGTTTTCAGAGGAAGCTATTCTAGCTGGAGAATTAACACCTGTCTTCTTCGGTTCAGCCCTTACTAACTTTGGTGTGCAGACCTTCCTTGAGACCTTCCTCAAGTTTGCTCCAGAGCCACATGGACACAAGAAAACAGACGGTGAAATTGTGGATCCTTACGATAAGGATTTCTCAGGATTTGTCTTTAAAATCCAAGCCAACATGGATCCTCGTCACCGTGACCGCATCGCCTTTGTCCGTGTCGTATCGGGTGAATTTGAGCGTGGGATGAGTGTCAATCTACCTCGTACTGGTAAGGGGGCCAAGCTGTCTAATGTTACTCAGTTTATGGCAGAAAGTCGTGAGAATGTGACCAATGCTGTGGCGGGTGATATCATCGGGGTTTATGATACAGGTACTTATCAGGTTGGGGATACCTTGACAGTTGGAAAAAATAAGTTTGAGTTTGAACCACTGCCAACCTTTACCCCTGAGATTTTCATGAAAGTTTCTGCTAAGAATGTCATGAAGCAAAAATCCTTCCACAAGGGGATTGAGCAATTGGTGCAAGAGGGAGCCATTCAGCTTTATAAGAATTACCAAACAGGCGAATACATGCTGGGAGCTGTAGGTCAACTCCAATTTGAAGTTTTTAAACACCGCATGGAAGGCGAGTACAATGCAGAAGTAGTCATGAGCCCAATGGGTAAAAAGACCGTTCGCTGGATCAAGCCTGAGGACTTGGATGAACGGATGTCATCAAGTCGAAATATCTTGGCCAAAGACCGCTTTGACCAACCAGTCTTCCTCTTTGAAAATGACTTTGCCCTCCGCTGGTTTGCGGACAAGTATCCAGATGTAGAGTTGGAAGAGAAGATGTAGATCGTTACAAATGACTAGCAACATAAAGTTGCTGTCATTTGACGGTAACCGCTATGGCGGTCTACCTAAACGCTTAACTAGGAAAAATCCACGAATATTATCGATTCGTGGATTTTTCCGTCGTAATGGTAAGGAAGCGAACTAGCTAACTGCCTCACTAACTGAGTTTTACAAATGGAATCGATTTGCCAAACTCCGTGTTGTAGTGAGAAAATCAGTAATTGCTGTGGATGTAATGATTCACAGCTTTTCTGATTAAAAAATATGAAAATATATCAATTGTGACGAAAGTAATAAATTAGTTGTCTTAATGAATGTGGTTATAGATTCATTTTTATAGTATGAATATAGAGAAAGAAAGCATAAAAACTGGGCTGAGTTTGCTTTTAGGAAATTTTACGAGGTTTTCTATGTAAGGATAATTAGGGGGGAGACAAGTTAGTTTGAAATATTGTATTACATAAAAATATATTAACATCCTTGACAATCGTTTGCACTTAAAGTATACTTAACGTATGATTAAAATGGGGTGGATTGTCCACTTTTGGTATGTAACGAAAGGGTAGAGTATGTTTTTTAGACGTCAAAAAGGTGAGTATAGAGAAACCGACCGAGTGACGAGGTATAAATTAATCAAATCAGGAAAACATTGGTTGCGCGCTTCAACCTCTCTTTTTGGTTTGTTCAAGGTCTTGCGGGGTGGTGTAGATACGACTCAGGTCATGACGGAAGTAGTAGAGGATAAAGTGAATCCTTCTATTACAGGTCTGGATATTATCAAGGGACTTGCTGCCACAGGGGCTGTGTTAGGTGGTAGTGTTGCTACTCAAACAAAAGTGTTTGCAAATGAAACAGTAGCCGTGGAAAAGACACTGGAAAATCCAGATCTTTTGGTTACCAATGATACAGTAGTTTTAGGGACAACATTTGTAAGTAATTCAGAGAATTCTGCTAGCTTATCTACTTCTTTGAGCGAAAGCACTTCGATGTCAGAATCTGTATCTAAGAGTTCGTCAGCCAGTGCTTCGACGAGTACTTCTGCAAGTGCCTCAGCAAGCACTAGCGCTTCAGCTTCAGCAAGTACCAGCGCATCGGCTTCAGCATCGACAAGTGCCTCTGCCAGTACCTCTACTAGTTTCAGTCAATCAACAGGTGGAGTAGGTAGTGTTTCATTACTTACAAGCTTATCAGGCAAACAGAGCACTTATGCGACAGCAACTGAGCAAGACTCTTCTGTACCAAAAGAATCAACTGGCCTAAAAATTGATTCTGCTCTACTAAAGGCAACTGAGATTGCTGGGAAGGTTAGTGCGAGCGCTGCTCAATCAACTTCTGCCACTACTAGTATCGTAGGAGTTACTGCTGGTGCTATTGCAACAGCAGAAGTTTCAGCTAAGCAACAAGATGACAATCGTAAGAAGTTGACAAAACTTTCAGCTGAGATGGGTGAGTACCTAGCTAAAGCTGTTGGCCTACCAAATACTGACTCAGCTATTACTAAAGTCAATGCTGCGGTAACTGAGATTGAAAAAGCCTTGGCTGATCCAACTAGTGATTTGACAGCAGTGGTACAAAAAGCGACTCAAGCTCGTAATTCCATTGCCAATGCTGTTTTGAGAGCCAATTCAGGCGCGCGTGATGTCCGTAATGGTCAAGCCATGTTGCGTGACACCTCTCTTCGAGCGAGTTGGGCTAATCCTCAGAATGACGGGCGTATGACAGTAAGTAGCCCAGTCGCTACTTTTGATAAGGCTACTGGTATCGCGACGTACACCATGAATGTTCAGGCTGATAGTGCTTTGAGCAATGTAGGTGTTAAAATAAATGTCGGTAAAGGTGGTCATGTCCAAAGTGCAACATTTAATGACAATCAGATGACTCCGACCTTTACTCAGGGTTCTGAAATTGTTTATAATTACAGACATGGACAAAATAGAAACTTAAACGGTACAATTGTAGTCAAAGTTAAATACGATAACAATGTTCCGAATGCGACTGCAGATATGCAGGTGCAGGTTAGCTCGGCACCTATCGGGCAAAATACTCAAGGGAATGCTTCTAGAGTTCAATCTGCAAGTGTTTCGACAGGCTATAATACATCAAAACCTACGACACCACCTTCTGTGAGTAAATCAGGTCCAATTATCCAGAATAATAATGGAACTCATTTTGATGTCTATAATGATGATTATTTCGTTCATGTGCTTCCTATTTTAAAAAACAGAGCTAGTATCCGCCAATATGGAATTATCAAGCAGGATGCGATTCCTGGAGTCACTTATGGCGGAGAAAAGATGGCACAAGAAATAAATCGACCCAATCCGAGATATAATCCTTATAAGCCTAGCACTGGAAGCCCATGGTTAAATCAAAAAAGTGAGATTGACAGGATTGGAACGGGTATATCAGGTACTGTAGGTAATGGTGAGGCGTCCGCTGTAGTAGGAAAAACCTATAGCTATCGTATTGGTGCATCAGATTGGGGTGGTGGATCATCTGAGGCTACTCTTACCTACACCATCAAAGGTTTTAACGAACGTCATGATGTTCAAAGTGGAGATGTTGTTCAAGTTAAGGATTTGGAGCATTTAACACAGCAAGAAATTGCAGAAGTTTATAATAACTTTATTAATAATGATGCCAATAAACGAGATTTATTAACTAATCGAGACCTTACTAAAGATGTATCAAAATCAAACTTAACTTCGGACGCAAATGGTACCGTTTTAACCTTCCCAGGAACGAAAGCTAAGATTGAAGTTTCAACAAATGGTACGATCACCGTTACTTATCGTGATGGTACCACAAGTACTATCAATGCTACCTTAGAAAAATATAATCCAATTGCTAAAGTACCGAAAGTTTATACCTATGTAGGTGAGCGGGCGAGCGACTTGGAAACTGCAAGTAATTTTATCCAGCGTGCTAACGGTAAAGCATTCCCTAATGGAACAAGAATTACCTGGAAACAAGGTGCAGGAATTAATACATCAGAGACAGGTTCTAAACAAGCTATTGCTCATCTCGAATATCCTAATGGTGGCAGTGAAGATGTTACTGTAGATTATGAAGTTCTGGCGACAATTAAACCTAAAGGTCCGGTAAATGATATTCAAGGAACAGCACCTCATAATGGAACTGTTTGGCATAAGTATGTTGATAAGGAGGGAGCAGCTAACTATCCAAGTGGTGCTAGCCAAGCTTGGAGTAAAGATGGGCAAGCAGTTTCTGGCTCACCTATCAATACAAATGAGGCAGGAAGACAGATCTACCAAGTGACCTTTACCTATCCTGTAGGTCGTATGGGGGAAAATGACTCTAATAAATTAAGTAATAAAGTTAATGTTGTTCATGATGTTTATAAGTTTGAATCAAATCGTTCTTATACTTTTACACAGAATAAGACTGATGAACCAGCTTATAAACAAGCTGTAGCAAATCCTAAAGAAGTCGTTACCAATTTTGTTGGAAGTCCAGATTTTAATGCAGCGCGTACTAATTATAAGTGGGTAGATGGTGCTCCTTCACTTTCTACAGTTGGAAGTTTCACTAAGTATGTTGAAGTAGAACTACCTGCAGATTCAACGGGTGTAAGAGTTAAACAAAATGTTCCTGTTCCTGTGAAAGTAAATCCACAAGCGCCTGAAATAGCAGATGATTCTGTGAATGAAAAAGGTGGTTTGCCAAACCGTCAAATCGTAGTAAATAACGTAACACCAGGAGCAACGGTTACTTTAACGATTGGTACCCAAACCTTCACTAAACAATCTACCGGAACAAGTGTGACGTTTGAATCGTCGGAGTTGAAACGCGTTACTGACGCCAATAATGGATTGTTACCTACAGGAGAAGTAACGGTTAAACAAGAGAAAGTTGTAATGACTCCTGCTGGAGGAACAGAGCCCCTTACTTCTGCGACAACTACTAAGACTATTACCAAAGAAAATGTAGCTCCAACTGTTAATTATACTATTAAGGTTAATGGTAAAGTACCGGAAAAAGATAGCGCGGGACGTTATAAATTTTATGCGGGTGATACGATTGAGGTAACCTTTACTGGTAAAGATAATAGTGGCAAGCTTGCTTCGTTGAAAATGCGAGGAAATGGTAATGATTTAACTGATTTCTTTGAGGGTAGAGGTGAATGGGGTAGTGGTAAAATTTCAAATATTACTACAACGACGAGTGATGATCGTACGACCATTACTGTGAAAGCTACCGCAAATAGTAACCTTACTTATAAAGATACCAATAGATGGTCTCGTCAGGTTGAGGCTATAGATCCAAGTGGGAATAAGACTTCTGAGAACTTTGGAATCCAGCAGGATAAATTAGAAAACTTATTCAAAAAGCCGGTAATTAATGTTACTGAGGTGAAGGATAAAAACAATTTAACTGAGGATGATAAAGAAAAAGTTAGAGAAGAAATTAGAAAAGCCCATGATAAGGTGGTTGCAAAAGGTCGCGAGCGTATTTCAAGTATTGATGTGAGCGCTAATGGTGTTGCGACAGTCTATTATAAAGATAATGCGAAGGTGACATCTGGAACACAGCCATATTCACCGACTGTCTATAATCAAGATGAAACAGTTTCTGATAGAGTATACAGATCTGAGTCAGCCTCCGCATCTACAAGTGCCTCAGCCTCCGCATCAACCAGCGCGAGCCAAAGTGCCTCAACAAGTGCATCTAAGTCCGC
Organism: Streptococcus mitis; assembly: GCF_003942965.1. Classification (GTDB taxonomy): domain Bacteria; phylum Bacillota; class Bacilli; order Lactobacillales; family Streptococcaceae; genus Streptococcus; species Streptococcus mitis_BH. The sequence goes on from NZ_RJOG01000004.1 coordinate 87,327, forward strand.
ATCTACAAGTGCTTCAGAATCGGCAAGAACCAGCGCGTCGGCTTCAGCAAGTACAAGTGCATCAGCCTCAGCGTCAACAAGTGCATCGGCTTCAGCAAGTACCAGCGCGTCAGCCTCAGGAAGCACAAGTGCCTCGGCTTCAGCAAGTACTAGTGCGTCAGCATCGGCGTCAACAAGCGCGTCGGCTTCAGCGTCAACCAGTGCGTCGGCTTCTGCAAGTACCAGCGCGTCAGCCTCAGCAAGCACAAGTGCCTCGGCTTCAGCAAGCACTAGCGCGTCAGCATCGGCAAGCACTAGCGCCTCGGCCTCAGCAAGTACTAGCGCGTCAGCATCGGCAAGTACTAGCGCGTCAGCTTCAGCAAGTACGAGTGCCTCAGCTTCAGCAAGTACAAGCGCGTCGGCCTCAGCGTCAACAAGTGCCTCAGCTTCCGCATCAACCAGTGCGTCAGCTTCAGCAAGCACAAGCGCCTCGGCCTCAGCAAGTACCAGTGCGTCAGCTTCAGCAAGTACCAGTGCATCAGCCTCAGCATCGACAAGTGCTTCAGCTTCAGCGTCAACAAGTGCCTCGGCTTCAGCAAGTACTAGTGCATCGGCTTCAGCGTCAACAAGTGCGTCAGCCTCA